>NZ_JASJWL010000063.1:0-27354 GCF_035019225.1 Pseudomonas sp. CCC4.1
AGATGTGTATAAGAGACAGAGTCAAACCGTGTTGACTGCATCGCGAGCAAGCCCGCTCCCACAAAAGCACAACGCGCGTAATCCGGCTTCTTGTCATTGCCCGGGATGTAAGGGCTCCACGGCTGGGCGCGGATCGGCCCTTCGGTCTGCCATACCACGCTGAACTGCCCGTCCGGCTGGATCTCGCCGATCATTACCGGCTTGTGCAGGTGATGGTTGGTCTTGTCCATGGTCAGGGTGTAGCCCGAAGGCGCGGCAAAGGTCTGGCCCGCCAGGGCTTCGCGCACCTTGTCGACATCGGTGGACTTGGCTTTTTCGGCCGCCTGGGCCCACATGTGAATGCCCACGTAGGTGGCTTCCATCGGGTCGTTGGTCACGGCCTTGTCGGCGCCCGGCAGGTTGTGTTTTTTGGCGTAGGCTTTCCAGTCAGCCACGAATTTGGCGTTGACCGGGTTCTCTACCGACTGGAAGTAGTTCCACGCCGCCAGGTTACCCACCAGCGGTTTGGTGTCGATGCCGCGCAGCTCCTCTTCACCCACCGAGAACGCGATCACCGGCACGTCGGTCGCTTTCAGGCCCTGGTTGGCCAGCTCTTTATAGAAGGGCACGTTGGAGTCACCGTTGACCGTGGAGATCACCGCTGTCTTGCCGCCCGCCGAGAACTTTTTGATATTGGCCACGATGGTCTGGTAGTCGCTGTGGCCAAACGGGGTGTAGACCTCTTCGATGTCCTTGTCGGCCACGCCTTTGGAATGCAGGAATGCGCGCAGGATCTTGTTGGTGGTGCGCGGGTACACGTAGTCGGTGCCCAGCAGCACAAAACGTTTGGCGCTGCCGCCGTCTTCGCTCATCAGGTATTCCACCGCTGGAATCGCTTGCTGGTTCGGCGCAGCGCCGGTGTAGAAGACGTTGGGCGACATCTCTTCGCCTTCGTATTGCACCGGGTAGAACAGCAGGCCGTTGAGTTCTTCAAACACCGGCAGTACCGATTTGCGCGACACCGATGTCCAGCAGCCGAACACCACCGCAACCTTGTCCTGAGTCAGCAACTGGCGGCCCTTTTCGGCAAACAGTGGCCAGTTGGAGGCCGGGTCGACCACTACGGGTTCGAGCATCTTGCCGTTGACACCGCCCTTGGCGTTGATCTCGTCAATGGTCATCAGGGCCATGTCTTTGAGCGAGGTTTCGGAGATCGCCATGGTTCCGGACAACGAATGCAAAATCCCTACTTTGATGGTCTCGGCGGCTTGCACCGTCCAGGTCATGCCCATGGCTGCGATGGAGGCGCTCAGGGTGAAAGCCTTGATCAAGCTACGACGCTTCATGGTGCGATCTCCAGGTCTCTGATTTTTTAGTGATGAATTCAATGACTGGAGAGGTCTTTAGCAAAGGCTGTGCCTATACCTGAAAAGGGCTCTGGAACAGTATTTTGCGCGAAGAGTGGGCGCGACGACGCACCCGTTTGGTGCCGCCGGGAAGGGGTGGTGCGGGGTTGTGCTTCACCTTGGTGCTTTGCGGGTTTGACTCACTACCGCCCTGTCAGGCGGTGTTAGCGTTTGCGCATCAACCCGATAAAAAACAGCCCGCCAATCGCCGCCGTGGCCACGCCTATGGGCAGGTCTTCGGGGGCGATCAGGGTGCGTGCCGCCACGTCGACCCAGACCAGGAACACACTGCCCAGCAAGGCGGATACCGGCAGCAGACGTCGATGCTCCGCGCCCACCAGGCGGCGGGCGATATGCGGAATCATCAGCCCGACAAAACCAATGGAGCCACTGATGGCCACCAGCACGCCGGTCATCAGCGAGGCGATCAAAAATACCCGCAGGCGCACATTGCGCGCATTCAAGCCCAGGGTCACGGCGGTTTGTTCGCCGGCCATCAGGGCATTCAGCGGGCGTGCCATACCCAGCAGCAACACCAGCCCCAGCAGCACGCTGGCGCTGGGGATGGCCAGCAGCTCCCAGCGCGCCAGTCCCAGCCCGCCGAGCATCCAGAACAGCACCGCGGAACTGGCCCGGTGGTCGCCCAGAAACAGCAGGGTATTGGCCACGGCCATCATCACAAAGGATACGGCCACGCCGCACAGCAGCAAACGGTCGCTGTCGAGCCGGCCGTGTCGGCTGGCGATGGCCAGTACCAGAGCCATGCTCAACAGCGCCCCGATAAATGCGGCAATGGGCAGGGTCAGCAGCCCGACGATTTCGCCCACATGCAGCACCACAATCACCGCACCCAGCGTGGCGCCGCTGGTCACACCCAGCAGGTGCGGGTCGGCCAGGGGGTTGCGGGTCACGGCCTGCAACACCGCGCCGATCAGTGCCAGCCCTGCGCCCACCAGCGCCCCCAGCAACATGCGCGGCACGCGGATCAGCCACACGATATGTTCCTGGCCCGCGCTCCAGTTAACGTCGCCGATGCCAAACAGCTTGTGCAGCAGAATCTGCCACACCACGTCCACTGGCACCCGCGCCGGGCCAAAACCCAGCGAAACCACACACGACACCAGCAGCAATGCGCCAAGACCAGTGAGCAACAGGGCGTAGCGGCTGGCTATCATTGCGGGTGAAAGCCTTTAGCCAGGGTTTCGATGGCGAGCACATTGTCGATGCCCGGCGTGGCCTGCACATAAGGGATAACGATAAAGCGCTTGTTACGGATCGCGTCTACCGATTGCAGCGCCGGGTTGGTTTCCAGGAAGCGTTGTTTCTGCTCGGCGGTGACCTCGCTGTAATCAACGATCACGATGACTTCGGGGTTGCGCTCGACCACGGTTTCCCAATTGATACGGGTCCAGCTGGCGTCGATATCGCTGAGGATATCGTTGCCACCGGCGGCTTCGATCAATGCGTGGGGGATACCCAGTTTGCCCGAAGTCATGGCCCGGTCTTCACCGCTGTCATACAGGAAAACCCGGGGCTTCGAGGTGGGCAGGGTGTTTTGGACGTCTGCAATTTTTGCCTGCATCTGGGCGATCAACGCACTGGCGCGATCCTGCACGTCGAAGATCCTGCCCAGGTTGCGCAGGTCGTTATAGGTGTCTTCCATGCTGGCGGGCGGGCGCTTCATCACAAATGCGCAGGACTCGGTCAGCTCATACACATTGATGCCCAGCGGGGTCAGGGTTTGCGGCGTGAGGTCGCCGCCCACGCGCATGCCGTAGTCCCAGCCGGCGAAGAAGAAATCGACGTTGGCATTGAGCAGGGTTTCCACTGACGGGTATTTGCTCGCCAGTTCCGGCAGACCGTCGAGGATCACTTTCATCTGCGGGGTCACGGCCTTCCACCCGCTGATCCCGCTGTAGCCGGCCATGTGTGGCTTGAGACCGAGGGCGAGCATCATCTGGGTCATGTTGATGTCATGGCTGACCGCGTGTTTGGGGGCCTGGTCGAAGGTCACGTCGCGATTGCAACTCTTGATAGTCAGCGGGTACTGCGTGGCCTCGGCAAAGGCCAGGGGCGAGGCGAGCACTGCGCCCAGGCAGAGGGCGAAACGAATCAGGTTCATGCGTGGGTTATCCAGGTTATGCGCGGGTAGCCGGACAGCGGATGGTCGTCGATCAGGGCCGCCACGCCAAACACGTCGCGCAACAGCTCCACAGTCAAGACTTCACGGGGCGTGCCGCTGGCGATGATCTTGCCGTGGTCAATGACGTACAGCCGGTCACAAAAGGCAGCGGCCAGATTGAGGTCGTGGATGCTGGCCAGGGTGCCGATGTTCAGGCGCTTGACCAGTTGCAGCAACTCCAGCTGATAGCGCGGGTCGAGGTGATTGGTGGGCTCGTCGAGGATCAGCAGTTCGGGTTGCTGGGTCAGGGCACGGGCCAGGATCACCCGTTGTTTTTCGCCGCCCGAGAGGGTAGCGAAAGCGTGGTCTTCAAAACCCTGCAGGCCGACGGATGCGAGGGCGTTTGTGGCCAGTTGGCGATCAGCTTGGGTGTCGCCATCGAACAGGCCTTTGTGCGGGGTACGGCCCATGGCGACCACTTCATCGACGGTCAGGCCGAAAGTGTCGGGGAATTCTTGCAACACCACGGCGATGCGTTGCGCGCACCAGCGGGGTGATTGCTGCCAGAGATTGTGGCGGTCGAGCTGGACAGTGCCCGATTGCGGCTTGCTGAAACGGTAGGCGCAGCGCAACAGGCTGGTCTTGCCGCTGCCGTTGGGCCCGATCAGCCCCACAAACTCACCCGCCGCGACATGCAGGTTGGCATCACGCAGCTGGAACTGGTGATGGCAATGGCCGTGGCCCAGAGGGCTCCAGGCGAGCTGGGTGAGGGTGAGGCGGGTCATAAAAGTCCGGTTGTTCTTTAAAGTCAAAAGCCCCTCCCCCTAGCCCTCTCCCTCCGGGAGAGGGTTGGGGTGAGGGCCAGCGGTTAAAAGGTGTAATCAGCCGTCACGAAAAACGAACGCGGTTCGCCCATGATCCATTGCTGGCCGCCATTGTATTGGGTTACGGCGTACTGGCGGTCGAACAAATTGTTCAAACGCAAACCCAGGGTGGTTTTGGGCATCGCTTTCCAGCTCACGCTGGCGTCTACCACGGTGTAGCTCGGCAGCTCGACGTTGTTGGCCATGTCGGCATAACGCGAGTCGACATAGCGCACGCCGGCACCGGCACTTACATCATCGTTGATGGCCTTGCTCAACCACAGATTGGCGGTACGACGGGGTACGTCGGTGGGACGGTTGCCTTTGCGCGATACGCCTTCATCGTCGAACTTGTCGTACTGCGCGCGCACCACCGAGGCGTTGGCTTGCAACGCCCAGCGCTGCGGCAGTTGCAGGTCAAGGCTGGCTTCCAGGCCGCTGGAGGACTGCTCGCCCACTTGCAGCGTATTGCCCGGGATATTCGGGTCGGAGGTCAGCAGGTCTTTTTTGACGATGTGATAGGCCGCCAGGGTCCATTCGCCGCGCTGATCCCAGAACATCTGCTTGAAGCCGATTTCGGTCTGGCGCGCATGGGCCAGCTCGAAGTTTTGCTGCTTTTCGCTCAGGCTGATCAAGCCGCCCACGCCATCAACGCTGGTGGCTTGCTGGGCATAGATCGACATGTCCGGTGTCAGTTCGTATACCAACCCGACTTTCCAGCTGTTGGCCGACAGGCTGCGGTCAGTTCGAGTGGCGTCGCCATTGACCGCGAAGTCATCGCGGTCCAGATGCACGATATCGCGGCGCACCCCGGTGACCAGCGACAGTTGATCGCTCAGCTCGGTGCGGTTTTCGGCAAACAGCGAAACCTGTTGCGTGGTGGTGGTGTATTGATCGCGGTACGGCGAGTCACTTTCAAATTCGCCACGATCCGGGTGGTACAGGTCAATCGGCTGACCGTTTTCATTCACGTCTTTATACGGCGAGTTGCTGTGCAGGTTGAAGTGGATGCGGTTGTAATCCGCGCCCACCAGGGTTCTGCTTTCAAGGCCGAACAGGTCATGGTTGAGGGTGAAGGTCTGGCGGTCGCCGACCTGTTCCTGCTCGTGCTTGATGCTGAAGTAGCCGCTGCGCAGCAAGGTCTGCTGGCTTTCACTCCAGGCGTGGTTTTCGGCGTTCTGCCAGCGGCGTTGAGCCTTGAGGTAATACAGTTCGTTACTGGCGCTCAGGTCGTCGTTGATCTGCCATTCAGTATTGAGGCGCGTCCACTGGTCGTTGTAATGCAGTTTTGCATCACGCACGTTGTAGTTCTTGTCCCGCAGGCTCTCGTGATACCGGCCATTGATCAGCGGTACGCCGAAATCGTTTTGCGGCTCCTGATCGCCATAGTCGTGGCTCAGGGTAAACGCCAGGTCATCGCTGGCCTGCCAGCGCAGAGCGGCGCTGACAAAGGTGTTTTCGGAGTCGCCGTGGTCGATCCAGCCATTGCTCTGGACGTGGTTGATATTCAACCGATAGCTCAGGGTATCGGTCAGCGAGCCGCCGCTGTCGAGTGCCTGCTGGCGGGTGTCGTACGAGCCGTAGCCCACACGGACATGGTTTTCTATGGCACCGGAGAAGGGTTTTTTCGGGATTACGTTAATCACTGCGCCGGTAGCGCCTTCGCCATACAGCACCGAGGCCGGGCCGCGCAGCACGTCGATGCGTTCCACCGACCAGTCGTCCACCGGGAAGGTCACGGTACCCGCGCCGCTGTACATGCGTACGCCGTCATAGAGCTGCATCACCGAGCCTTCGCCGACAAAACCCCGGGCCGAATAGGCGGAGCCGCCGTTACCCGGTGTGCCGGTGTTGCTGATGCCGGTCGTGCGGGTCACGGCGTCCTGCACGCTGCGGTCGCCACGGGCGCGGATTTGCGCGCCGGTCAGGCTTTCAACGCTGGCAGGCGTTTCGAGACCGGTAAGGTTCAGGCGTGAGCCGGCGCTGGTGGCGGTCTTGAGGTCGATGCTTTCAATCTCGACTTCAGGCGCGGTAACGCTCGCGGCAGGCAGCATCAGAGAGGGGGCGGCGTCATCGGCCTGGGCGCTGTTCAGCGCCAGCAGGCAGAGACTGGACAAAAAGTACTTGTTCATCAGGGCAGTGAGTCGCTTATTTCAGAGGGTGTCCCCGCTGCCTCCTGGCGGCGGGTGATGGAGCTTAAATGGTTTTGTTATACAGTAACACTTATTTCGCGCATGATATTGGCGTGCCATTATAGGGGTGGCTCTGCAATGCGCCTCTCGGATGGTTCATGCTGGTTATGAAAGGCGCTCATCCGGCCGTAGTTTGCGCACCATCAGCCATAACCGGTCGAGCCCCCACACTGCGATCAACGAGGCGCCCACCAGCGGGAACGCGATAGCCAGAGCGAGCATGATGGCAACGCCGGCCTTCCAGGTCGGCAGGTCGTGACGCAGCGGCGGAACCCCCAAACCGCCTTGCGGGCGACGCTTCCACCAGATCACCAGGCCGCTTACGGAACTGAGCAGGATCATCAGGCACACCAGCAGCATCACGATCTGGTTGAGCGGGCCGAACAGCTTGCCTTCGTGCAGCATCACGCCCATTTCGGTGGCGCGGGCGACATTGCTGTAATGCTGCCAACGCACGTCGGCCAGTACCGTGCCGGTGTATTGATCGACATGCAGGGTGGCGTCGTTACGCGGGTCGTCGGCGAATACGGCAATGGTGAATACGCCGGTGGCGGTGGTCGGCAGGGTGATGCTGTAGCCGGCCTCGACCTGGCGGGCCGTGGCGGTGTCGACCACCGCTTGCAGGGTGATGCCGGGGGCGGCGGGGCCTGAGGTGTGCGCGGCGTGGGCCATATGTTCGGCGTGGGCGCCGGAGACCGGCATCGGTGTGTTTTCCATTGCCCAGGGCACGGTCTGGCGATTGGCGGTATTGAGGCTGCGGGCCTCGATATCAGACTTCGGCACGTCGTTCCACATGGCTACCGGGAAACGGTTCCACAGGTCGGCATATTGCTTGCCCCAGAAGCCGGTCCAGGTCATGCCGCTGATCAACATGAACAGCAGCAAGGCGGCCCCCCAGAACCCTGTGACAACGTGAAGGTCGCGCCATAGCACGCGCCCGCGCCTGCTCAGGCGCGGCCATAGAATTCCGGCAGCCGATTGCCCCCGCGGCCACCACAGGAACAGGCCGGACACCACCAGCACCACGCCCCAGCCAGCGGCCAGTTCCACCAGCCGGTCGCCGAGGGTGCCGATCATCAATTCGCCGTGCAGGGCGCGCGCCACGGCTTGCAGGTTGAGCTTGGCATCCTGCTCGCCCAGCACCTGGCCGGTGTAGGGGTTGATAAACACATTGAGCTCGTGCCCGCCGTTGTGAACCACGAACTGGCCGCTGCGTTGCGGATTGATCGGCGGCAGGTACTGGCTGATATGGCCCTGTGGATAAGTGGCCTGCACACGGCTGAGTTGCTCATCGGCGCTGAGGCTGTGATGGGCCGGGGTGACGTTGAGCAGATGGTCGTACAGCAGTGGATCAAGCTGGGGTTTGAACAGGTAAATGATCCCGGTCAGAGCCAGCAGGATCATAAGCGGGGCGACAAACAACCCGGCGTAGAAATGCCAGCGCCAGGCCAGGTTGTAGAAAGACGGTGTTGGTCGGCTCATGTGAGCGGCTCCGCAAGGTTGAAATTGTTGTCGTCAGCAAAGACCCTCACCCTAGCCCTCTCCCAGAGGGAGAGGGGACTGACCGCTGCGGGTTCAAGCACGGCGCAAATCAGCTCCCTCTCCCTCCGGGAGAGGGTTGGGGTGAGGGCTGGCGGTTTGTCAGAAACTCACATCCACCTTGGTCCACAGCGTGCGGCCCGGTTCATTGATGGCGCGCGGGTCATTGGCCGGGTAGCCGTAACCGGCGTTGCCCGCCATGTTCAGGTGCTCGCTGTAGTTTTTGTCCAGCAGGTTGTCGACCCCGGCGCTGACCTTGAGGTTTTTGTTGATGCGGTATGCACCGTTCAACGAGAACACGCCAAAGCCGGCACTTTTGCCAAAATCCTTGCCGACCACATTGCCCGCGTTGCGGTCTATGCGGTCCTGGCGCGCCACGACGCGCCACAGGGCGCCGGCACTCCAGTCGTCTTCGCTGTAGGTCAGGCCCAGGCGGGTGTCCAGCGGCGGCATTTGCGGCAGGGCCTTGCCATCGCTGGTGTTCTTGCCCCAGGCGTAGGCCAGGGTGGCGTCGGCTTTCCAGTTTGACGTCAACTGATACGCCGCGCCCAACTCGCCGCCCATGACCCGGGCGTTGATGTTTTGCGCTTGGGATGAGCCCTTGGCATAGTCGAACAGGATGTAGTCGCGAATCTCGCCGGCGTACACCGAGGCCCAGGCCTCCAGGGTGTCGGTCTTGTATTGCAGGCCCGCATCGAGCTGCGTGGTTTTCTCGGGCTTGATGGCGTCGAATGCATTCACCGAACCGGTCGGGCCGGAGCTCGGCGAAAACAGCTCCCAGTAATCGGGGAAGCGCTGAGTGTGGCCCAGCCCGGCGTACAGGGTGGTCGGGCTGTCGCTCAGGTCATGCTCGTAACGCACAAAACCGCTGGGCAGGGTGTCGGCGCGGGTCTTGTCCAGGGTCGGGTTGGGCTTGCTCATCATCCCCGAGCCGAGTCGGGCGCGGTAATCCTTGGCGGATGCGCGGTCAAGACGAGCACCGGTAATCAGCCGGTCGCGCTCGGCGGCGTACCAGGTCAACTCGCCAAAGGCGCCGTAGTTGTGGAAATCGGCGTCCTTGCTCCAGTTCTGGTCCTTGTAGGTATCGATGCCCATGCCCATGCGTTTGCGGTGTTCGTTGGTCTGCGCATCGATGCCGCTGATTAGCTGGTAATCGGCCCAGCGCCAGGTGGCCTTGATCCGCGCACCGAGGGTGCGGCGGTCGACGTTGGACGCCATCGGCCCTGCCATCATGCCGGTGCCCGACGGGGTACGCAGTGTGTAGTTGTCCATCACATGGTCGGCGTAGTTGTAGTAGACCTGGGCTTCGATCTTGTCGAGAACGTCGCCGATATTGGACTTTTCAAAGCGCAGTCCCAGGCTTTCGCGCTTGTACTGGCTGCCGTCCATGCCGCGTCCGGCCGAGCGCGCTTCACCGTCGCCCTTGCCGGCGGTGAGTTCCAGCAGGGTGTCGGCGTCCGGGGTCCAGCCCAGGGCAATGTCGCCGTTCCATTTGTCGTAACGCGACGGCACGGTGTCGCCGTTGCCGTCCTTGTAGTCATCGGCATGGGCGGTGTTGCCGATGACCCGCACATAGCCCAGCGGGCCACCGGCGGCGGCATCGATGGTTTTGTCGAAGCGCCCGTTGGAACCCGCCAGCAGGCTGGCATTGACCCGTGTGCCCAGTTCGCCGAAGTGCTCGGGCTCGCGTTCGAAGAGGATGGTGCCCGCCGAGGCGCCCGGGCCCCAGAGCACGGTTTGCGGGCCTTTGATCACCGTGAGCTGGTCGTAGGTTTCCGGCGAGATGTAGGAGGTGGGTGCGTCCATGCGCCCGGGACAGGCGCCGAGCATCATGCCGCCGTTGGTAAGGATATTCAGGCGCGAGCCGAACATGCCGCGCAGCACCGGGTCGCCATTGGTGCCGCCGTTGCGGATCAGGGCGAAGCCGGGGATGGTCTTGAGGTAGTCGCCGCCGTCACTGGCAGGCACGGGCTGGCGCGGGTCCTTGGGGTTGGTGACGATGGTCAGCGGTGAGCTGGGGGCGATGGCGGTGATCACCAGCGGGCTCAGCTCATTGCTGTGCCCGGCATGTTCGTCGGCCACAGCGGTGGTTGCCAGAATCGCACAGCACAGGGTGCTGAGGGTAAAGGGCAAACGGGAGGCAGCAGTAAAGCGGGACATAGACATTCCAATAGTCAGACGAATACAACTCGGCCACGCACCTGCGACTGTCTGAAACAGTGCATGCAGGTCGGCCAGATGATGTGTTGTGGTGTCGGTCGCTAGAGGACGGCGGGGGGAGCGCGGGAGCGTGCACCCGGGAAGACCGGTTGCCGGGCGTGGCCCAGTCGGGGATTGGCGGCCAGGTAACTACGGGGTTCTGGTGAGTTATAGAGGGTCAGGCCCGGGGTGCCGGGCAAGGCCGGGCAACTGAACAGCAGGGTGCAGTAGCCGCACTTTTCCCAGATGGCATGGTGGTCGGCTGAAGGCTGTTCATGTTCGGCGTGCGCAGACATGTCCATGCTCATATCCATCGACATGGGCATGGAGGCGTGATGATCCATCGGCATCGCCTGGGAAATCAGCGGGCCGATAAAAATCATCAACATGGCAAACAGGCTCAGCCAACTGCCGCGAATATGCGACATGGAGTGCCTGGCGCGAGGTTCGCGCACGGGGATCAGCAACCTTGGCCGTTAGTGGGCGTGCATGTGTTCCATGCTGTCTTCAGGTGCCTGCTTCTGCACATTGACCTCAACCGGCACGGCGCCGGCTTTTTCAAAATGCAGGGTCAGCGGGAAGTGCTTGCCGTCCTGCAGCAGGCTGCGGTCCTTGAGACCGAACATCATCACGTGGTACGCCATGGGTGCAAAGGTGACGGTGCCGCCGGGCGGCACTTCGACGCTGTCCACGGGCAGCATCTTCATCAAGTCGCCTTCCATGATGTGCTGGTGCAGTTCGGCCTTATCGGCAATCGGCGTGTCGACGCTGACCAGGCGATCGGCCGTGCTGCCGGTGTTGTGAATGATGAAATACGCGGCCACGGTGGGCGCATTGGGCGGCAGCTCCTGGGACCACGGGTGGGCGATTTCGAGGTCGCCGCTTTTGTATTCGTGGGCGTTGGCAAAACAGGCAGGCAGCAACACAGCCGCCGCAATCACGACGTGCTTGAACAGGGAAAGGTTCAACATGGCAATTCTCCGGAATGATTCAAAACGCAAAGGGGTTGCGAGGAAGAATCAGACCAGGGGCGATGCGCGGGGGTTGAGGCTCGGCCATTGCTGTCGCGGGGTGGGGCGCTTGAGGTGATCCGGGACCAGGCTGTGGCCCCGCTCGATGGCGGCAAAGTAGAGCTTGGGAATATGCGCGGGCAGCGCCATCACCGGCGCGGCGCCCGAGCAGCACCAGCAATGCTGCATGGTGGAATGATCGTCATGCTGGTTGTCGGCGGGCTCGAAAGTGCCCAGCGATACGGCGACCATCTTGGTGCCGGTGGAGGAGCAGAAGCTGCTCCACATGAACTGCTCGGTGGGCCCTCGCTCAACGGATTGGGTCGCCCCGGCCATCGACATGGCGAGCATGTTGAACAGCACTGCAAAGCAGGCGATCCAGGCAAATGCAAACCGTTGTCGGGACATGACGAATTCCGTGAGTGGAGCGATCAAGGGGCTATTTAGCCTGAATGCTCGGCGTAAGTAAAAAGTGCGGGTGTGGCGAAGTGTCGCGCAAGTATAGCGGATGCGGGTTTTGTGCTCCTCCTCGGGCCAATCTGTGGGAGCGGGCTTGCTCGCGATAGCATCTGCTGGTTTTACCAAGCAGACCGCGTCGTTTGCATCGCAGGCAAGCCTGCTCCCACCGGTTGGGTGCTGTTCATAACAAATAACGTTCCTGCGCCAACGCATCCAGCACGTCCTTGGCCGTCAAAAACTCCCGATCCACCTGCGCCAGCGTCGGCCGCTTGAGGATCAACACCGGCACTGCGCGCTCGCGGGCAACTTGCAGCTTGGGTTCGGTGGCGCTGCTGCCGCTGTTTTTGCTGATCAATACGTCGATGCGCCGTTGTGCAAACAACAGGCGTTCGTCATCGATGAGGAACGGCCCGCGTGCGCCAATCACGTCGCAGCGTGCAGTGCCGGGGTAAGCGTCGAGGGCGCGCAGGGTCCAGAACTGCTCTGGCGGAATTTCGTGCAGGTGCTCCAGCGGCTCACGGCCCAAGGTGAACAAGGGGCGCTGGAAGGTGGCGAGCGCTTCGATCAATTCGCTCCAATCTGCCACTTCACGCCAGTCATCGCCCGTCTGCGCCACCCAGGCCGGGCGGCGCAGCGCCCAGCACGGGATGCCACTGGCAGCAGCAGCGAGGGCCGCGTTATGGCTGATTTTCGCCGCGTAGGGGTGGGTGGCGTCCAGCAGGATGTCGATGCGCTGTTCGCGGATGTACTGCGCCAAACCTTCAGCGCCGCCATATCCGCCCACCCGTACCTCGCAGGTCAGGTCCGTCGGTACCCGGCCAACCCCGGCCAGGCTGTAGACATGCTGCGGGCCCAGGGTACGGGCAATGGCCAGCGCCTCGGTGACGCCGCCCAATAACAAAATACGTTTCATGCAAAGGCTCCGGCGTGACCGACAATCCCGCCCTGGCGGTCGATGGCAAACACTTCGACCTGTACCTGGGCCGGCACCACGCTGCGGGCAAAGTCCAGAGCGTGCTGGCACACCGCATCGCCCAACGCGATACCGGCCGCACTGGCCATCGCCAGGGCTTGCTGGCTGGTGTTGGCCTGGCGGATGGCCTCCTGGAGTGGATGGTCGGCCCCGATATCCGCTGCCCATTGGGCCAGTTGCGGCAGGTCGATGCTGGAATGGCGACTGTGCAGGTCCATATGCCCGGCGGCCAGTTTGCTGATCTTGCCGAAACCGCCGCAAATGCTCAGTTTATCCACAGGCACTTTGCGCAGATGCTTGAGCACTGCGCCGACAAAGTCGCCCATTTCGATCAGGGCGATTTCCGGCAAGTTGTAGACCCGGCGCATGGTGTCTTCGCTGGCATTGCCGGTGCAGGCGGCAATGTGCAGGTAACCGTTAGTCTTGGCGACGTCTATGCCCTGGTGGATAGAGGCGATATAAGCCGCGCAGGAAAACGGCCGCACGATGCCGCTGGTGCCCAGGATCGACAGCCCGCCGAGAATCCCCAGGCGCGGGTTCATGGTTTTCAGGGCCAGGGCTTCGCCGTCCTGTACGTTGACAGTCACTTCAAAGCCACCGCCGTAACCCAGTTCGGTGGCAAGTTGCTGCAGGTGCTCGGTGATCATTTTGCGTGGCACAGGATTGATCGCCGGCTCGCCCACGTTCAATACCAGACCCGGGCGGGTTACGGTGCCGACACCTTGCCCGGCAACAAAGCCAATGCCCGGTTCCGGTCGCAAGCGCACCCGTGAATAGAGCAGTGCGCCGTGGGTCACGTCGGGATCGTCGCCGGCGTCCTTGATGGTGCCCGCTTCGGCGCCGTCTTGCCACAGACGGCAGAACTCCAGGCGCATTTGCACCTGTTTACCCTTGGGCAAAGTGATTTGCACGGCGTCGTTACACACGCCGCCCAGCAGCAGGCGGGCAGCGGCCAGGCTGGTGGCGGTGGCGCAGCTGCCGGTGGTCAGGCCGCTGCGCAGGGGGGCGGGTTGTTCGGCAGTTTCGTCACGCATCGAGAGGCTTGGTCATGTCCAGAAGGGTAATCGGCAACGCCTGACGCCAGGTGTCGAATTCACCCAGGGGCTGGGCCTGGGCAATATGGATGCGGGTCAGTTCGCCGCCGTGGCGCTCGCGCCAGCTCATCAGCAGCATTTCGCTTTGCAGGGTGACGGCATTGGCCACCAGCCGCCCGCCGGGCTTGAGTCGCTGCCAGCAGGTGTCGAGCACGCCTTCGCGGGTTACGCCGCCACCGATAAAAATCGCGTCCGGGGGCTCCAGACCGTCAAGAGCCTGGGGTGCCTTGCCGCGAATCAGTTGCAGGCCGGGCACACCAAGGGTATCGCGGTTACGTTCGATCAGTTGCTGGCGGCCTTCGTCGGCTTCAATCGCCAAGGTGCGGCAACTCGGCCAGGTACGCATCCACTCGATGCCGATCGAACCGCTGCCCGCGCCTACGTCCCACAGCAATTGGCCTGGCAGTGGCGCGAGGCGGGCGAGGGTTACGGCGCGCACATCGCGCTTGGTCAACTGGCCATCATGCTCGAACGCGCTGTCGGGCAGCCCACCGATACGTGACAGCGGCCGGGCGCTGGCGTCGGCCAGGCAATCGATGGCGACCAGGTTAAGCGCCGCGACGGGCGGGTCACTCCAGTCGCAGGCGCGGGTGTCGATCCTGCGTTCAGCCTGGCCGCCCAGGTGTTCCAGCACCGTCATGCGGCTGGGACCAAATCCCTGCGCGCTCAGCAGACGGGCGATGATGGACGGGCTGCTGCCATCGTTGCTCAGTACCAGCAGACGTACACCGCTGTGCAGGTGGGCATTGAGGGCGACGACGGGGCGTGCCACTACCGACAGCGTGACTACGTCCTGCAGGGCCCAGCCCATGCGTGCTGCGGCCAGGGAAAAGGACGATGGCGCTGGCAGCACCTGCATTTCATCCCGCGCTACCCGTCGCGCCAGGCTGGCGCCGACACCAAACAGCATGGGGTCGCCGCTGGCCAGTACGCAGGTCGGCGTGTTGCGCAGGGCCAGCACTGGGGCCAGTGAAAACGGGCTCGGCCAGGTCTGGCGCTCTGCGCGAATGCAGGCGGGCAGCAGGTCGAGCTGGCGCTGGCTGCCGATTACGCGGGTCGCGCCCAACAAGGCGCGGCGCGCATTTTTGCCCAGCCCGGCAAAACCGTCCTCACCGATTCCCACAACTGTTAGCCAGGGCGACATGCCGATCCTCTTGATAAACGCCGGGTTGTTCCTCCGCTACCGGGCGAAGGCCCTGCGGATACAGGTGCGCATGATAACGCGCCTTGCCCTGCACCAGAGTTCATCTTTACAGGTGGTAGCCGGTTAATGCCGTTGTACCGGAGATTCGGGCCAAGATTTGCCTTCCGTGGGTTCTGAGGCAGTCGCCAGTGACAGATGATCAGCTTGAGCCGGATGACTGGCTCGCCGCCATGCAAACAGGGTATCTGGACAACCTGGCGCGGCTCGATGCCGCGGGGCAACTCACGGCGCAAGAGTTTATCTGTCTGCAGCAGGTCATTGCGGTGCAACCGCAGCATGTCTATGCCCTTGAGCTTGGCGCGGACAACGGCCCGGCCGCCGATCT
Source organism: Pseudomonas sp. CCC4.1 (assembly GCF_035019225.1). Lineage (NCBI taxonomy): Bacteria > Pseudomonadati > Pseudomonadota > Gammaproteobacteria > Pseudomonadales > Pseudomonadaceae > Pseudomonas > Pseudomonas sp. CCC4.1. Next base: position 15,366 of record NZ_JASJWL010000063.1, read on the forward strand.
TGCCGGCCATTTCATCGTAACCCGGGCAGACAGCAACCCGCCGGGCGCATTCCTGTATTCCCCTCTCGGTGGATTGGAGCGCATCGCCAATTCAACCGCGCTGCGCATAACCCTCAAGCGGCGTCTGGCCGACCCGCTGGTACGTGACACCTTGCTGCGCTTTATGCCGATCGAGGTGCGTGAAGACCTGAAAAAACTGCGCTCCCTGAGGATCAGGCGGTGCTTGATTGAAGGTCGGGTATTTGAGCATCGCACACGCTCGTTGCAGGATCTGCGTTTGCACAACCTTGAGTTGTTGAGGGCGCGCCTGCTCGATCTTCCGTCCCTGCGCGGGGTGCTCAATGCACAGCTCACGCTGGCCCTGGAGCTCGAGTTCCAGGGGTTGGGCCTGTCTGCTCAGACGCTGCAGGTCAACAGCTATGCGATGGCGACGGCTGGCAGCCAGCCACCGTTGTCGAGCATGAGCCTTCTGGATCTGGCACTGGCGTACCTGGGCAAAGGCGAGTGGCCGGGCAATCACATCCGCGAGTATCTGAGCTCGACCGTAGCCTTCGATGCAGCTCAAGCACGATCACCCACGCTGGATGTGCGCATGTACCAGTTGGTCAGGGAAATTGTCGGGGGCATTCAGGCCGTGATGCAGCAGCAACTCGAAGCCTGGTGGTATCTGGACATAAAAGGGTTGAGCCTGAGGGTGCTGGCTGTTCACTTTATGGGCGACCGGTTTTTCAATGAGTTGTTACAGGCTCGTCACGAGGGGCGGATTGATCCCGTGCAGTTCGATGCACTGCTGGCTGTGGGGCGCTCGCGCCTGAATGATGATCGATATCCCCATGGGCAATGGCGGCCCGCCCGCCTGTCATTGCTGGGGCAGGGGGGCGCCAGGGTAGAACTGGCCGGGCTGTTCAGTGTGTATGTACCGGTCTCCACTCCCGAGCTGTTTTTGTTCAGCGAACAGGCTGCACTTGAGCGCTTTGACAATGACGAGACGCTCAAGGGCCAGGTGCTCGCACGGCTCAAGGAGCCCCGCGACAGAGACAACCTGCTCGGTCATGTGTCACGGGATCAGCGGCCGGTATTGCGCCTTATGCTTGACCCGGTCCTGAGTGTCGAGACCATCGAGGGTGATCTGTTCGAAAACCGTGTGCGCTCCATCATCGACAAGCAGGCGCGGGATTTTACCTTTCTGCTCGGTGCCATACGTGGCAAGGACTGTAATGTGAATGCCGTGGTGGATCACGGGCTGGATGTGCGTGCGCTGCTCGACCCACGCTTGACGGAGCCCAACCAGCAAGGGCGCTGGAGTACCCGGCTGGCGCTTGATGGCCCGGCGACAGCTGCGGCTACGGCAGGTGACAGCGCTACGTTACCGTTGATCCAAAGCAAACTGCAGGTGCTCAACGGGCAGGTAGCCCTGATGCTGCTGGGCCGGCCCGAACTCAGGGGCTTTGCCCACCGGCGGCTCAAGCAGCATCTGGCGTCGCCTGGTTTGAGCCATTTGATCCCCGGGGATCTGGTGCTGCGCATTTATGGCACCGCGACCTTGCGCAAGCAGTTGGAGCCGTTGCGGGTTGTCCCGCTGGTCGATGCGTTGCTGGATCGGGTCACAGGCTGGAGTCCGCTCCCGGTCGATGGCGCGCGAATACGTCTTGGCGTGCAAAAAAACAGCCCGGACATCAAGCCGATCCATTACCCCGATGGCGCAGCCGTCCTGGCCTTGCTCGACCGCGCTTCTGTGGGCCTCGTTGCGCAATTCATGCAGCAACTGCACGGGTTTTACTATATGGGGATGGCCGCATTGGCGGGTTCGACCGTGATTAGCCGACTGGCCCGGTTCCGGGGCTCGGCGCTGCGTTACGAGGCATTCGTCAGGCAGATGGACGGGCGCCTGGACAGTAACGGGAGTGCCATTGTCAGGGCTGTGCTGGAGCATTCGACCTACCTTGCACGACGGGCGCTCAACGGGTTTATCCCCGATGTCTGCGAGCTGGCGTTAACCCTGCCCGGCAGACGCCCAAGCATCACGCTGCGCAACTGCCTTGTGATGACCGGGCGCGGTGGCACTGACAGCGTCAACTCCGGGCAAGCCGTCTTGTGGACGGCAGCCTGGAGCCTGGAATGTTTCGATTCACTGGCATCATGCCTTGAGACCTTGCAGGCCCGCTTGCGGGATCGTGTTGAACAATGGCATCTGTTGCGCTGTATCAGCTTGCGTGAGCGCGAAAGGGTGCAGGCCGCCGTTGATGTGAAATGGACTGCCAGCGTGATCGACACCGACTGGCTTGAAACCTGCCAGCGCCGGGAGACAGAAAAACACCTCAGTGATATCGGCTTCCTGCTGGAGCGAGGTGTGGTGCAGCAGGTGTCGGCACCGGAACTGGTCAACCAGGTGGATTGCTACTGGTCGGAGCAGGCGCAGTTCAATGTTGACGCAACGCTCGCCGCCGCCCGCCAATGGCAGTTCCGTGAGGGTTTGCCTGAGTGGCTCAAGCACGCTGCGGCCAGTGACCAGCAAGCCTACGGTCGAATCCTGCTGCGAATTCAACAGGCCGGGAGCGAGGGGTATTCGCAAGACGTGCCCGAGCTGCTCGACTATGCCCGCGAGCGGTTGTTGGCACGCTTGAGGGCTGACTTTCCGGGCGTGGCAATTGACCCGGACAAGGTCGAAATCAGCGTGGTGCAATACAGCGGACCGGCTGGCGGAGAGATCGCCGGAGGCGCGGCAGTCTCCAGGCTGAGGCGATCGCTGACGTACTTTGCCCTGAGTCATTTTTTCAATGTGCACTCTGGCGTGCGCAGCTATCGCTCACTGGGCGAAGAACCTTTGCCTGCGGGGCTGGATGACCACTATGTGAGTGAGCTGGTGCGTTCGCTGGATCTTGGCGAAAGCTATCAGGCCCTGCTGGTCGAAAAACTCACCCCGGGCCATGAGGGTGCTGCACGGCGTCAGGGCTTGTTCTGTCAGCAGCTGCCTGCGCAGGTGCTCGAATACGCGCTGCAAGCCCGAATCAAGGGCGCATTGAGCCAGACGGCCCATGATTTCGTTGAGCATGTACTGAACAGCCCGGACGCCAAAGCCCGCGAATGCTTCAAGGGCATCGAGCTGGTTGTGCGGCCACTGGCTTTTCGCGCCGTAACCGGTCGTCATCCCGACCGGGCGCAGGGCATGTACCTGATTGGTCCGGCTGCTCTGGATAGCGGGCCGCAGGTGTTGTATGTGCTCTACGGCAAGGGGCCTGCGCTTCGAGAGTACAGCAGCCAGTCCGATTTTCTGCATCGGTTGCACGGTTCTGGAGCCTTGCAGGACGAGGTGCTGGAGCGGCTGGAACCCCGGGTTCGTAAAATTTATGAATATGGGGGATTTCGCGAGCCGCATATCGGCTATGTCGATCCGACCTTGAGCTCGCCGCAGGTGGCCAATCCTCCCGCCAGCCTCGATCCCGGCCAGTTGACCGGTAACTGCCTGAACAGGTTGTACGTCGACACCCTCAACGTGCGGCTGGCCCTGGCTCGTACCCAGGCCCGCAGCGCAGCGCAGGCGGACTGGGCTTCCCTTGTGTATCTGCTGTCGCTGCTGGCGGACACTGCTTTGCTGATTCTGCCGGGCAAGCTGAGTGTGCCCTTGATGATCTGGCAGGCCCAGACCAGTGCACAGTCAGCTGCTCAGGCCGTGGCAGATGATCGCTGGGGGCAGGCCGTGTTTGATTTTGCCACGGCGTTGTTGATGATCGCGGGTAGCCATGGCGCACTGAGGCGCACAACCGGGGAACCTCACGTCGTTGCTGCCTTCGAGGCCCCTCTGGAGACCATGACCCGTGAACAGCAGGCCAGCTTGCGGCCCTATGCGGCCAATCATGTGTCGTTGGATAATCTGCATGAAGACACTGGCTCCGGGTTGTTTACTGACCCCGAGTCAGGCCACCGCTTTATCGTTCTGGACGGGCAGGTGTTTCAAGTCGCAGCCTGGCAGGATCGATGGCGTATTCATATTGGTGAAGACCGCGATGGCCCTCTGGTCAAACGCAGCCCCCATCAGCGCTGGGTACTCGATCTCAAGGAACCGTTGCCAGGCGGTGGTCAGGCACTGGGCACGCGGTCGGGTACATCGGGGAGCGTTTCGTTTGGCCGGGAGCACACAGTTACGGTCCTGGGCATGCCTGCCATCGAACGTCTGCAGCCACGCAAGGCCCAGGTGATTCGGGAGGCGCACGAACAGGCTATTCGCTATCTGACTGATTGCAGGGAGCATCTGCAATCAGTCGGCTCCGCCAGCCAGCTGAATGCCCAGACCCGGCGCTTTCTTGCCAGGGTGTTCAGTGTGAGCCAAGTCGACGACCCCTTGCTCGACAAGCTCAAACGCATCGTCGACAAACTGCTGACGGCCCTGCAATCCACCGAGTTTTCACCACAGCATTCCAGCCGCTACGGCTTGTACTCACCGCCCAACCCGCGAGAAGTGGCGCGGGTTTCTTCGCTGGGCAGCGTGATCAAACGCAAGACCGTGCTTTTTTCTCAGGGTTACTTCGCCTCGGCCGACGAGATTTTCAGCCTGTCAGTGATGGGGGTGGACGGCCGCGAGTTCGACCGGGTCAAGCATTCGACGGCCACCATTCTGCTCCATGAATTCAGCCACCTGGTCATGGGCACCATTGATATCAATTATCTGGGTGTAAGCCATCCCTTCGAAGAGTTGCTGGTTCCCGAGCGTGACTGGGATGGTCAGATACGTACGCTTAAAAGGCAGATGCAGGATCACCGTTATCGTCAACTGACCACCGAAATTCGCAAGGCAGATCTTTTCAAGGAGAAGTACAGCAACCGGCGCAGTTACCTGCCCCTCCCTTTCAAGCTGGCACACAGCTTGATCCACAAGACTCGCAGCAAAAACATCGAAGAGGTGCGTGACCGGTTTTTCAGTGACCCGGTGTTTCGCGAGAGGGTGATCCTGATGAATGCCGACTCTCAGACGTTGTTGATTACCTGGCTCGGGTACTTCAAACCGGCAACTGTCGCTGTCGTTTGATCCCCCGGAAAGTGCCCGGGTATCTATGTAGTGCCGTTGTCGTCCGGGGGCGCGATAGCGTGTTGTGCATTGTCCGCAAGCGAAGAGAGATCACCCATGAAGGCAATCACTTCCACATTTAATTCCGGCTCTGCATCGAACGAAACCTTCAATGTCCGCCCGATGGCTGCTGGCAACGGCGGGCAGGCCGAGGGGCTGGTGATGCAGTTAATGAACATCGCTTCCCAGGTTGATGAATTGTTGCGGCCATGGCCTGCACCGTTTTCGTATGCGTATTCAAGGCTGGTGAAAGCGCTGGCCCGCGCGGGGCATGACGTGCTGGAGCTCGACCGTATGCGGTTACGGGTCGCTGGCTTGCGTGAGCCGGTGTCGCTGATGGAAGCATTGTTGCAACAGGTCACCGGACTACAGCCGCTGCCGCGTGATCCCGAAAGAATAGAGGCGGGCCTGCACTTGCTGGATACCCCGGATCTCAATCCGCCCAAGCCACTTTCAGGCAGTGAATTAATCAACGTCATGGATCAGGCCGCAGCGGGGTTTTTCCAGGGGTATGTCAATCAGCTACGTGCGTTTTTCTATACCCCGGCCCCACCGCTGAGGGCCGATACGTTGATCGACAGGCTGTGTACCCTGAGGTTGGCGATGCTGCGGGCCGAATTGCAGCTGATGCAATCGGGCAACCGGCTTTCAGCGGCGGACCTGGCGGTGCTGGGCGCGGTGCTGAGCCAGCCGGTGAGCGCCCGGCGTCGAGCATTGGCAGGGTTTGTTCCCGATGTGTTTGCCATTGCACTATCAATCAATGGCGCACAGGCCGGGCTGGATATCGTCAACTGTCTGTTGTTCACCGAGCGCGGTGGTCAGCAGCCTGCAACTGCCGGCCGGGCCATATTCTGGAGCCCGGGTTCGGGGTTCGAAGGCTTTGCGTCGGTGGGCGAGTGCACCACCCAACTGCAAGCTCGCCTGGCGGACAAGGCACGGCGCTGGGAACTGCTGAGCCATGTCAGCACGGGCACGCAGCCGCAGGTTACGGCCTGGCTGGACAGCACCGCTAACGGGAAAATTGGCGGGCTTCAATTCGAACGTGTTGAACACGACTTTGTCCGAGAGACCCAGCTACGGGCTATTGCCAAGGTGCTGGCGGACGCCGGCTTTGCCTGCCGTACGGCTCAAGCCATCCCCTTGTCGGCGCAAGCCTTTGAAAATCTTATCCACAGTGAACTGGTACAAGGTCGGGCAGGGCTGGTGTTGGAGCCTGTGGTTGAAATGGCGCGCCTGCAAGCGTTTGAGGCGGCAATACCGCAGTGGTTGAAAAACGCCTCGCAGGCAGACAAGTTGGCTTATGCCGGGTTGCTGCAGCGCTATCCAGGGGCAGGGCAGGAACAGCAAAACTACCTGCATGATATCCCGCCGCTTGCCGAGTACGCCCGCGCGTTACTGAAACTGCGTCTGGAGCTCGACTTCGCGGGGCAGGCGCCAGACCCGGATGCGATCGAGGTGGTGATCGACACCTATGTGCCTTCCCCGGTACCGGTTGGTAGCACGCCCTCTTTTTTGCCAGCGGCGACGACGCGCACTGTTCAGACCCTCACGCAATTTTCGCTTAACGGTTTTTACCGGCTCAATGCAGGCGCGATTTCCTTGCGAGTCCCTAATGGCAGTGCGTTGCCGACGGCCTTGAATGCGACGTATGTAAAACGACTGACCCGACAACTGGAAATCGGCGCGCATTACCGTGCTTTGTTGCAAGACAAGCTGGCGCCCGGAAAACCGGGGGTGACCTTGCGCCAACAACAATTCTCCGAGCAGCTCTCGCTGCAGGTGATGGAACAGGCCCTGCGGGAAAAACTGATCGACCCTGGCCAGGAGATGGCGTATCGGTACATACAGCAGGTCATCAACATGCCAGATGGAGCGGCCCGCCTGATGTTGGACAGAATGCCGATCATCGTCCGGCCATTTGAGCTGGTAGCCGAGCCCGAAGCGGATCCTGATCGGGCCAGGGGGCTCTACATCATTGGGCCTGTGGAGTCAGGCGCCGGGCCGCAGATCCTGTGGGTCAACTACAGCGAGCGCTTTACATTCAAAGCGTACAACAACGAAGCCGCCTTGCTCGACGACCTGCGTATCAACACGGACCTGCAGGCGCTGGTGCTCCAGCGTCTTGAGCCCGAGGCCCGTAAAACCTACAACTATGGCGGTTTTGTGGAGCCCCATATCCCGCAGTATGTGGACGCGTCCCTCGGCAGTTTCATGCTCAGGCCGGCCCCCCCGACCCTGGCGCCAAGGCCCATCGCGGGCAATCTGTTTGAACAGTTGTATGTCGACAACTACCACCTGTTGCTGGACATGGCCGCCGCCCAGTCGAAGACCTCCGCCGAAGCCGACTGGGAGTCATTCAAGTACCTGTTTTCGTTGATTGCATCGACTGCGTTGATGTTTTTGCCTGCCAGGCTGAGTATTCCCATGGTGGTCTGGCAAACGGCGGGTTTTGTGCAGCAGGGTTTCGAGGCCGCGCAAAAAGGCGAGTGGGGCGAAGCCGTGGCTGATTTTGCCTCGTCGCTGGCACAGATAGGCAGTGGTTATCTGACACTGCGCCAACTGAAAACAGTGACTCCGACAGTCTTGCGTCAGCCGCAGTCCGAAGCGGCGGTGCACCTCACGCCTGAGCAGGAGATCGGCCTGCAGCCCTTTCAGGCCAATGATGTGGCCTTGCTGGAGCTCAAGCAGGACAGCCTGACCCGGTTGTACCGTCACCCGGGCACAGGTCTTCACTATGTGCTGCTGGGCGGGCATGTTTTTCAGGTGCAGGCCTGGCGCGAGCGCTGGCGCATTTTTATCGGAGAAGGCCGCGAAGGGCCGCTGGTAAAAATCAACGAACGTGAGCATTGGGAGCTTGATCTCAAGGAACCGCTACTGGGGGGCGGCCCTGTGCTGTCGACCACGGCTTCGATATCCGACCGCCTGACCCATGAGATGCAGGCCATCGGCATGGCCAGCATTGAGCGGCGTTTTCCTGACAAGGCACAGGCCATTCGCGAGGCCCATGCCCAGGCCGTCACCTACCTGCAGCGCAGTCAAAGCGCCCTGCACACCTTGCTCGAACCGGGGACGCAGAATGCCCGGAACCGGGCGTTGATACAGACGTTCTTTGATGTGGAGCACGTTGATCAGCCGTTGCTTGACCGACTCAATGAAACGATCGGGCCCCTGCTTGCGAGGTTTTTGCATCCCGATCTGTCGCCGCTGACTTCCAGTAAATACGTGGTCTGCCGCTCCCGGTTCAACGACAAGGCCGTCGCCTGGATTCACCGCTGGGATTTGCACAAGCGCCTGTACTTGAGTGAGCATTTTTTCAGCACTCTATTTGAAACACCCAACGCCTTGAGCCAGGCATTTGTGAAAGCCACCCAGCCACCTTTCAGGACCAACGTGCATTATCGGGCGGCCTTTATGCTGCATGAGATCAGCCATCAGGCGCTTGATACCGAGGACATCAACTATCTGAATCCCGGCTTTCCTTACGAGGACCTGCTGGATGAATCAACCCCCCTGGGCAGCCAGATCAAGTCGTTTAACCAGATCGTCCAGAGTTGCCATTCACCCTATATCTCGACCGAGCACCTGTTTCAGCAATTTGATCCTGAAGAGCGCACCTGGGCGGATATACCCGCTAACCCGGGCAAGGCCAAAATCAAGGCGCTTAGCGGTGTCAGGACCCTTGAGCAAGCGCGGCCGATCTTTAAACACGATGCTCGTAAACGCATTGACCTCATGCTGGCCAATGCCGATTCCGTGGTGTTGTTGATCACCCGTCTGGGCCGGGATCATCCACAACTGCCCGAGGTTAATACACGGGAGTAGTCATTCCGTCCGGCAGGCTTTTCATGCACTCGCCCAAAGCAGGCATAATGCGCGACCTGCAATAGCGTATTGCCTGCTCTGGATAGCTCCTTGAACTTGCCACCTGAACTTTCTGTCACGACGCCTGTGCGCCCCTCGGCTTGCCCGGGGTTACTGCGTATCGTCCAGGCAATGGATGGCGGTATCTGTCGGGTCAAGCTGGATGGCGGCGCGATTAACGCCGATCAGGCTCGCACGGTGGCAGATGTGGCTCAGCGGTATGCCAGTGGTGTGATCGAAGCGACCAACCGTGGCAATTTGCAAATCCGTGGTGTGGGGCCGCAGCACAGTGCATTGATTGCGCCCTTGCTGGCGGCCGGGCTTGGGCCTGCTACTGCCGCCAGTGACGACGTGCGCAACTTGATGCTCAGCCCGAGTGCCGGCATTGATCTGCAGATGCATATCGATACGTGGCCGCTGGCCCGGCAGATACTGGCCAGCCTGCAAAGCACGCCAAGGTTCACCGAGCTGTCGGCCAAGTTCGCCGTGCAACTGGATGGCGGCGAGGCCCTGGCCATGCTGGAGCATCCGCATGATCTGTGGTTGTCGGCATTTGTGCGTAATGGCCAGACGCTGTTGGCTTTTGGCCTGGCCGGGTGCCCGGCGCACGATTGCGCGTTGGCAGCCGTACCCGTGGAGTACGGGCATGAGCTGGTGTTGGCCGTGCTGATGCAGTTTCTGGATCTGGCGCGACCTGAGCAAACCCGCATGCGTCATCTGCTGGAGGAGGTCACCACTGAGTCATTTGTCGGGCAGCTGGCACAGCGAATCAGCGTGGCACTGTTGCCTGCTGGCGACTGGCAGTGCAGGGCCATCTCGGCGTCCATGCACCTCGGCATTTGGCCACAGCAAGCGCCTGGTCGGGTCTATATCGGCGGGGCGCCGGCACTGGGGCGGCTGGATGCGGCGATGCTCACGGGGTTGGCCGAGCTGGCCGAGCGCTACGGCGATGGCACTTTACGGTTCACGCCATGGCAGAGCGTCTTGTTGCCCAACATAGCGGCCGCTCAGGCCGCTGCGGTGATGAGCCAGTTGATGGTGCTCGGCTTGATCGTAGAGGCTGGCAACCCGCTGGCGCATCTGGTGGCCTGTACCGGCTCCAGTGCCTGTGCCAAAGGGCTGGCCGACACGAAGCAGGATGCCCGTCAGTTGGCCGCGTTGCTGCCAAAGCCTTTGAATATTCACCTGACCGGCTGCCAGCGCTCCTGCGCGGCAGCCCACGTCGCGCCGGTCACTTTACTGGCCGTGGCGCCCGGTCATTACGACCTCTATTTACGCACCCCGGAGCACGCCGGTTTCGGTGTTCTGCGCGAGCGCAATCTTACAATTGAAGCGGCGGGTGCCTGGCTTGAGGCCCGCCAATGGAGCAACACCGATGATTGATTACATCCGCGATGGTCAAGAGATCTATCGCAATTCGTTCGCCATTATTCGTGCCGAGGCCAACCTCGACAGCATCCCGGCGGACCTCGAAAAACTGGCCGTGCGTGTGATCCACGCCTGCGGCATGGTCGATGCCATTGAAGACCTGCGTTTTTCGCCGGGTGCCGGCAAGGCCGGGCGTGATGCGCTGGCGGCAGGTGCTGCCATTCTGTGCGATGCGCGGATGGTTTCCGAAGGCGTCACCCGTACCCGTTTGCCGGCCAACAACCCGGTGATCTGCACCCTGCGCGAAGAAGGCGTACCTGAGCTGGCGCTGGAGAAGGGCAACACCCGTTCGGCGGTGGCCCTTGAGCATTGGCGCCCGTACCTGGAAGGCAGTGTGGTGGTGATCGGAAACGCGCCCACAGCGCTGTTTTACCTGCTGGAAATGATCGATGCCGGCGCTCCCAAGCCGGCACTGATCCTGGGCTTCCCGGTGGGCTTTGTCGGCGCCGCGGAATCCAAGGCCATGCTTGCGGCAGACAGCCGTGGCGTGCCGTTTGTGATCATGCAAGGCCGCCGTGGCGGTAGTGCGATGGCGGCTGCGGCCGTCAACGCCCTGGCCACGGAGATCGAATAATGGCGCAACCAGGACGTTTGATCGGCTTGGGCGTAGGCCCCGGCGACCCTGAGCTGATCACGGTTAAAGCCCTGCGCCTGCTGCGCGAATCGCCGGTGGTGGCGTATTTCGTGGCCAAGGGCAAGAAGGGCAATGCGTTCGGCATCATCGAAGCCCATCTGCAAGACGCGCAAACCCAGATGCCGCTGGTGTACCCGGTGACCACCGAGGTGTTGCCGGAGCCGTTGTCCTACGAGCAGGTGATCAGTGATTTCTACGATCAGGCTGCGGTTGAAGTGGCCGTGCATCTGGATGCCGGCCGTGATGTGGCAGTGATCTGCGAAGGTGATCCGTTCTTCTACGGCTCCTATATGTACCTGCACGACCGTCTGGCCCAGCGTTTTGAAGCACAAGTGGTACCGGGCGTGTGCTCGATGCTGGGCGGCGCTTCGGTATTGGGCGTGCCGTTGGTGTATCGCAACCAGAGCCTGTCGGTGCTCTCGGGTGTGCTGCCCCACGAAGAACTCAAGTCGCGGCTGGCGGTTGCCGATGCGGCAGTGATCATGAAGCTGGGGCGCAACTTTCATAAAGTGCGCGAAGTGCTGGGCGAGCTGGGGCTGGCCGAGCGGGCGTTGTATGTCGAGCGCGCCACCATGAGCAATCAGAAGATCGTGCCGCTCAATGAAGTGGAACCGATGTCTTCGCCGTATTTCTCGCTGATTATCGTCCCAGGCGAAAGGTGGCAGGGTTGAGTCGCCCGGCACCGGCCATTGTCATTCTGGGCAATGGCAGCCTGGACACTGCACGCCGTATCCAGCAGTTGCTGCCCGGCGCTTCTGTCCTCGGGCTGGCAGGGCGGGTAGACGGCGGTGATCGCAGTTACAGCGATTTCGGCGACACCCTGCGTCAGCTTTATCAGCAGGACACACCGATTATTGCGCTATGCGCTGCGGGTATTGTGATCCGCACGCTGGCGCCGTTGCTGCTGGAAAAAGGCGCCGAGCCACCGGTACTGGCGGTTGCCGAAGACGCCAGCGCGGTGGTGCCGTTGCTGGGCGGGCTGGGCCTGTCTCTTATACACATCT
>NZ_JASJWL010000064.1:0-27223 GCF_035019225.1 Pseudomonas sp. CCC4.1
CTTTTGGTTCCTTTTGGGTCCTTCCAAAAGGGACTCGACGTAAGGTCGAAACCATAGTCTCAGTTAGACACAAATAAACAAACAAGATCAAGCAGGCCTCAACCGTCACGCAGCAATTGACAAACCTGTACGAAAAATCCCGAAAAACGTGAGCTGGCAGTCTCTGGAGAGACTCTGTTGCAGCTCGCTCCCACAGTTGCAGTGATTCTGTAGCTGCTGGCGTAGGAACGAGGCTGCGTTGTGCTGCGCAGCAGCCCCAAAACAGGCACTGCGGTCTGCCAGTCAAACCCGGCTCACCGGGTTTACGACGGCTTCGCCGCCGGACGTAGCCTCGTTCTACTCGTCAACTGCAACAGGTGTTTTGCTCAGGTTTCGGTCACTCTTTGCTGGCCTTGAACGCCAGCTCGCCCTTGGGCCATTTGGCCGCTTTGGCGGTCACGGCCTTGAGGGTCTTGCTCAGGCCTTCCTTGAGCTGCTCCTGGGCTGCGAAGATCAGCATCACGGTCTGACCTTCCTTGAACACGATACCTTCGCCCAGAGGCGAGCTGACATAGGCGTAGTCACCGATGCCGTAGATCGTCATTTTGATATCGCGAAATTTGATTTCGAACTTGCCACCTTCGCGGCTGGGCAAGACTGCTGCGCGAAAATGATCACCGACCTTGAGCCCGAGACCTGGTTTGTCATCTACCACCAGCGCTGATTCAGTATCGATTTCAGCGATGTAAATACCTTCAGCGTTCTGCTCGGTAACGTACACAAAGCGGGACTGGAACAGTTTGACCAAACGTGCCCGCAAATCACCCAGAACAAACAACGCATGCATTTCCAGATTGCTGACTGCCAACGAAAAACCCTCGAAAACGTGAAGTGGCGCTACCAGAACAAATAACAGGCAGCAGAAAAAAGGCCTTAGCCCACTTATTAAAAAACCGGGTACAGCAAAATCTCCTGGCTGATGGGGCAAGGAGTGGCATGTGACATCAAGACTAAAAATACGACAGGACCACCATTCTACCGGCTCATGCCCGAAGTTGGGTATACACATCCACTTCTCAGTCAGGGAATCCGTAAATTTTTCTTGATTGAGGCCCGGTTCTACAGGGCTTTCGTCGTTAACTGCGCCGCTGGCTGTCAACAACTGCCATACTGGCCGAAAAATCAGCCTGGCCCATGCCGCCGGGTTGTCCGGCTTCATTACCTCGAAGGGAAAGCGACACGTGACGGAATTTGATATTGGCGAATTTTTTATCCGCGGCGAGTCCAAAGAAGTCGATGGTGAGTTTCAGGCCGTGATCGTGATGCGCGCCAAGCCACCGTTGAAAACCGTGACTTACCATCAGGTCGAGAAAGACCGCTGGTTCAAGACCGCCGAGCAGGCTGAAATTGCCGCCAGGGGTTCGGCGCAGGAATTGAAGCTCGCAGTGGACGCAGGCGCCCTGAACGCATCTTGACGTAACCCGTCAAGCACGCTGAGCCCGAGCCTGCATTGCGCACGCGCTAGCGCTCAGCTGCGCCAGCCAGGCAGCGCGACACTCTTCAGCTTCCATGCGGCTGGAGAACGCCGTCCCGCGTTGCTCGCCGTTGACCAGCACAACCCAGCAGGCCTTTTGCCCCGTGGCCCGCAACCCCTTGGGCACACCCGAGCCGATCATCACGGCAACATCTACCCGATTGGACATGGTGGATACTCCAACTATTTAGTTAGTCACCTAACGATGTCGGCCATCTTAAAGAGTTAAGGACGCTGGAAAAAGCTATGCCCTGCATAGCTGCATTGCATCAGCGGTAACAATATCCCCTGCATGCGGGCTCAAACCGGCGGCTTTTGCTCGAAAACATTGCGCCCGCCCTCCTGGGCAATATTGAAAAACGCCTTGTCGAGTACCCCTAGCCCCTGGCCCACATTGGCATTGAAATTGGCCGATTGATGAACGTAGCGCTGACGCAACAAGCGCTCCTGGGCAGGGGTGAGCTTGATTGTACTTTTCAGTACCTGCGCTTCGAGCCTTGCAGCGATGGGCAACAGTTCATCAGGCAAGGCATCCTGGGCACTGTTCAAGGCGGCAAAGGGCACACCCTGTTTGCATGCCAGCGAATGCATGATGCGCAGATACACACGGGAAAGATGACCCAGCACCCGGCGCTGCATAAAGACGGCGGCCTGGACGCGCTTCATCGGGTCCTGGCGGCTGCCGGCCTTCTGCTCTTCGGTGCGCACTTGCACGAAGTCCTGCTCAGCGAGCGGATCAATCAAATCCCTGGCTTGCCAGTCCAGCAACTGCGCCTGGGCCAGCTTCCAGGCACTGGTCAGCCTGATGGGTGTGGACGGGCTGACCAGATTGCTCTGCCAGCGCGTCAACTGCACCTGCTCTTGCATCTCGACCGGATAACCGCCGCCAAGATCGGCATGGACTCCGGGCAGGAATATATCCAGCGGCCATTGCGGGGCAATGCGGGTCAGGGAAAAATTGCGTCGCTGCTCATCCCGTGCGCACAGCTGAACCACCTGTTGCGCGCACTCAGGCCCCAGATACAGATTGAGCCCCGGATTGATGTCATCCCCCACATCACCCAGGTCCTCCAGCCCGCCCATGGCTGCAACAGTATCGAAGAGCCCGATAAACTCGATGCTGCACTTGAAGTCAGAAGCCAGCGCAAACTGCTGCGTGAAGGCCGTGGCATGCACCTGGTTGGCAAAGTGGCGGGCTGCGGCAGCGCCGCGGCTGAAGCCAAAAAGGTCAAGTTGCAGACGGCTCAGGGCATTGGCGGGAGCCAGCCGTAGAAATTGCGCCAGACATTGGCTCAGTTGCTCCAGGGCCTCATCGGCCTTGCCCAGCACCCCGGTGCGCCCACGGCCATAGGTCAGGCCCGGGAAGGAGGTATCAACTGCCCCTGTGGTTGTGCCAATACCGCCGACGTAGAGCGAAGTCAGCGCCTGTGAATCCTTGAACGTCGTTTGCACAGGGTAGTGCCGGTGCAGGCGGGCGATATTGGTGGGTTCACCGGCATAACTGCTGCCGGGTTCGACCTTGAGGCCCCGGGCCTGGCGCTCGCGGCCCGAGAGGATATTGAACTGGTTATTGGCCGTGCCATCAAAAAAAATACCGACACGCAATACATACCCCGTATTGCTTGAGTGACTCATGACACTGGCCCTCGTTCTTTTCAGCTTCGCGTGGAAACGCCGTGCCAAATATAAAGGGGCATGACCAAAACACTCAGCTCAACGTCAGGTTTAAATTTTTACGGGGAATTACAACAGAGGCCAGGGCGACAGCGCGGACGGCTGCGCAGCCCAAGCTACCGGAACCGCAGGACACGGCTCCGGCAAGGTCAAGCCTTCAGGCTTGACGCTGATGCTTGTCGATTTGCTCGTGACGCTCTTGAGCTTCGATGCAGTACTTGGTGGTAGGGCTGATCAGCAGGCGCTTGAGGCCAATTGCATCGCCACTGTCATCACACCAGCCGAAGCTGTCATCCTTGATACGTTCCAGCGCCTGTTCGAGCTGGGGCAGCATGCGCTGATCACGGTCGATGGCGTTCACCAGCCAGGTGCGCTCTTCTTCAACCGAAGCAGCGTCGGCCGGGTCAGCCGGAGTGTCCAGGCTCTCGATCGCGATGCGGTTCTGCTCGATACGCTCGTGGGTTTCGACCTTCATGTTTTGCAGCAACTCGCTGAAAAAAGCATGTTGCTCGGCATTCATGTAGTCATCCGCCGGCATGGCCAGCAACTTATCCTTTGTCATTGATTTCTCTATAAAAAATACGTGCATTAAGGCGAATTAGGGAGCGTTCTGACCGATCTTCATCCCAACCAGTTAGGTGCCATCTATTTCAAGCGCCACCCGGCACTCAATTTACGAGGGGCGGCAGTCTAAGGCCGAGTTATCGACTCAGCAACTGAAAACACACCTATTTGTCCAGCAAAACCTGGAAAGTGACGAAAAACGTGCTCAGCGGGGCTAATGGAGTGCGTTTATAGCAAGAAATTCAATGCGCAGGCTGAAAATCCCCTACCAGGTGCGATGACCCACAGCTGATGGGTCATCTCTATATTGTTAAGGGCGAGACCCGCGCACCCGAACCGGGCACGCCGATAAAACCGCGAAATGCCCTGCTCGTAATAAAAGAACCACTGGCCAATACAGCCCTGCCGTGTGCAACCAGATCGAGCGACGTTTAGTAAGCAATGGGGTGCATGAGCGCGTATTGGGCCAACTTTTCATGGCTGGCTCGCCCGGGAAACCGGGCAGCCATGCCCAGGTAATGCTCCACCCCACCAAACATCAATTTAAATGCACTTAACTATCATTATTATGCATTTGCGTATTGGTTAACGGCTGGGCAGACTGCTCGCGTTCCTCCCCCAGATGAAGGAACATTTTCAAGGGCTTGCCGGTTAACCCGCCAGGCCCTTTTTTTACCTTCCTGCTTCACAAAACCGGATTTACCTGACCATGCAAACCCGCTGGATCAGCCGCCTATTGCCTGCGGCTACGAACACCCGCCCCACCGAATGGAGCCGTGCCGCCATTGGCGTGTCCCTTGGCACACTATTCAGTGTGTGGTTCTGCAGCCTGTTCTATGGCCTGCCCGTGGCCATGCACCTGATCGGCCCGTTGGGCGCTTCGGCCATTTTGCTGTTTGCCGTGTCCTCGGGTGCACTGGCGCAACCCTGGTCGATTGTCGGCGGCTATCTGTGCGCCACGGTCGTGTCGCTGGGGGTGGTGCATTTTCTTGGCCGCAGCCTCGACAGCGCGTGCCTGGCCGTAGGTCTGGCAATGATCAGCATGTGCCTGCTGCGCTGCCTGCACCCGCCTGCCGGTGCACTGGCGCTGCTGGTGGTACTGGCCGACCCGGACAGTGCCAGTCTTGGCTGGGGCATGCTTGCACCGGTGATGCTCGGCGCAGTGTGCATGCTGCTCGCGGCACTGGCCTATAACAACCTGACCCGCGTGCGTTACCCGAAAAAACCGTCCGAGCCGAGCCCTGCGGCCAGCACCGATCAGGCACCGGTCAACCCGGGCATCAGTGCTGAAGATTTGCACCATGCGTTGCAGCAAATGGACGCATTTATCGACGTTACCCCCGAAGATCTCGAAGAGTTGATTCGAGCCAGCGAGCTGCATGCGCGCCGGCGCAGTATCGGTGAAGTGTTCAGCCAGAACCGTTGAGCCTGGGGCGCTGCCTGCCCTGCTTGCCCTGTATCGATAAGCGCCCAACTCCTGCTAGGGTTAACGAGGTAACCTGGGCGGCAGACATGCTTGAGTGCCTGATCACCCGGATTCCGCCATCCGACAGTGATCAAGGCTCGCAATGCTCAAAACCATTGAAAATGAGATCTCGAAACAGGCCGCCCCGCCCGCCTTGCAAGCTGAATTTGCCCAACATGATTTCGAAAAGCTGCGCAATTTTTGCAGCCTGACCTATATCACCAGCATTGCTATCTGGTTACTGTTCAACCTGATTGTCAGCACCAAAGGCGGCCAGGGATTTACCGGCCTGTCCCTGCTGTTTATCAGCGTCATGGTGGGGTTGACCATTATTCTGGGCTTTGTCGGCAATTACCGGCACTTCGATGTACTCAATACGGTTTTCGTAGCCATCATCACACTCGGTTTGCGCCTGATCATTTTCGGCCTGCCAGCCGAGACCCAGCCGATCTGGCTGGCACTCGCCACCTCAAGCATTCTTTATAGCGCGTCGGTGCTGCCGCTCAGCCGCTGGGCGTTTCTCGCCGTTGCCGCCATCAGCTGTGTCACCCTCAACCCTTTCCTGATGGCCGATGTCTCGGTCATGGATCTGCGCGGCTTGCTGATCCTCTGCTACTTCACCTTTTTGTGCAGCCTGACCACCTACAGTTTTTTCAAGCTGCGCCGGATCAAGCTGCACAATTACACCATGTCCAAGTTACTGGTGGCCCAGGCCTATATCGATGCCCTGACCGAGATCCCCAACCGGCGCTCTTTCATGCTTCAGGCCGGGCATGTACTGCTGACCCGCCCCAGGGAGCACGACCACTATCTGGCGATGATCGATATCGACAATTTCAAGAAGGTCAACGACCAGTACGGCCATGATATTGGCGATGAGGTGCTCAAGCGTACGGCCGCCAGCATCAAGGCAGTGATGGCTGATTTTGCGTACGCACGGCTGGGTGGTGAGGAGTTTGCCGTGTACCTGCCCGGCGTGCGCCGCGAAGACGTCGAAGTACTGGCGCAGAGCCTGTGTCGCCGGGTGCGTGAAGATCCCGACGCACACCCCGTGACCATCAGTATCGGCCTGGCCCGGGTCGAAGAGGAAGACACCCTCAACCAGGCGCTGGCCAAGGCCGACAAGGCGCTGTACGGCTCCAAGCATGACGGCAAGGACAGGTTTACGTTTTATTCGTGAGCGGCTGGCAGATCGGGGGATATAGCGTAATTCGGCGAGCTGGCCGTATTGAGCCGGATCAAAAGCCCCTCACCCTGGCCCTCTCCCAGAGGGAGAGGGAACCAAGAGCAAAAGCGGATCAAGCTGGGGTGAGGGGTCTGCGTCAGTCGCTCAACTCGGTATTGCCATCCCAGCCGCCACCCAGCGCCGCAATCAGTTGCACACTGGCAATCAGACGGCTCTGCAGCAAGTTAAGTACGCTGCGCTCGGTGCTCAGGGCTGTTGTTTGCACCGAAACCACGTCCAGGTAAGCAATCAAGCCCGCCTTGTACTGGTTACTGGTCAGGCGCAACGACTCGCGGGCCGACTCCAGTGCCTGCTCCTGTACCACCGACTCATCGCCCAGCACCTTCAACTGCACCATGTAGTTTTCCACTTCCCGCAGACCGTCGAGCACGGTCTGGCGATACTTGGCCACCGTCTGGTCATACACGGCTTCATTGCGATCGACTTCTGCCGAGCGCTGGCCACCATCGAACAACGGCAGGGAGATTTTCGGCCCCACCGACCAGAAGCGGTTGGGCACGCTGATCCAGTCCTGATACTGACTGCTGCTGTAGCCACCCGACAGGCTCAAACTGAAATCGGGGTAGTAAGCCGCCTTGGCTACACCAATGTTGGCGTTGGCAGCAATCACCGAGCGCTCCGCCGAAGCGATGTCAGGACGCCGCTCCAGCAGTTGCGACGGCAGGCTGACCGGGATCTGCGGCAACTTGGGTACGTTTTTAATTTCCGCCAGGTTGAACCCTGCTGGTGCTTGACCGGTGAGCACCGCTATTGCGTTTTCAAATTGCGCCCGCTGCCAGATCAGGTCGATCAGGCTGGCCTGGGTATTGCGCAACTGGGTTTGCGCCTGAGCCACCGCATCCTTGCCGGAAATTCCCGCACGGTACTGGTTTTCGCTCATTTTCAGTGAACGTTGATAGGCCTCGACCGTGGCTTCGAGCAAACGCTTCTGCTCATCGATCACCCGCAATTGCAGGTAGTTCTGCACCAGCTCCGACTGCTGGCTCAGGCGCATCGCCGCGAGGTCGGCCAGGCTGGCCTCGGCACTCGCCTCGTTGGCTTCCAGACCACGGCGCAACTTGCCCCAAACGTCGGCCTCCCAGCTCACCCCGACCTGGGCATTCAAGGTGTCCCGTATGCCGCTGCTGGAGCTGGTCAGGCTGGAGTTTGAGCTGCCGGTGCCCTGGCTGGACCGGGTCTTGCCCACGCTAAGGTCGGCGCTGGGCAGGAACGCCCCGCGCGCACTGCGCACCAAGGCCTGGGCCTGACGGAACTGGGCTTCAGACTGCGCAACGCTCTGGTTGGCACTGTTGAGTTTGTCGACCAGCGCATTGAGCTGCGGGTCGCCATACAGCTCCCACCAGGCACCTCGGGCCAGTGAGTCGCTCGGATTGGCCTGGGTCCAGCCGGCTGCCTGCTTGTACTCAAGGGGCGCCGCCGTTTGCGGGCGCTGGTAGTCCGGGCCGATGGCACAGCCGCTAAGCAGCGCAACGGACAACGCCGGGGCAAGGAAAAACGAACGAGAGGTCATAGCGGAGTTTCCAGAGCAGCATCAGTGCGCACGCCGCGCCATTTGTTGAAGCGATGGCGCAGGCGGTCGAGATAGAGGTAAACCACAGGCGTGGTGTAAAGGGTCAGAATCTGGCTGAAGATCAGCCCGCCGATAATGGTCAGGCCCAGGGGCTGGCGCATTTCCGCGCCTTCGGCGCTGCTCAGCATCAGTGGCAAGGCACCGAGAATGGCCGCCAGGGTGGTCATCAGGATCGGCCTTAAACGTTGCAGGCAGGCACTGCGGATCGACGCTTGCGGGTCGAGGCCCGAATGACGTTCCAGTTGCAGGGCAAGATCGATCATCAAAATCGCGTTTTTCTTTACCACACCAATCAACAGGAACAGCCCCAGCAGTGAAATCAGGCTGAACTCCCCGCCCGTGAGGTAAATGCTCAACAACGCACCAACACCGGCAGACGGCAAGGTCGACAGAATGGTCAACGGGTGGATGTAACTCTCATAGAGAATCCCCAGCACCAGGTACACCGCTACCAAGGCGCCAAGAATCATGAACGGCTGGCTTTTTTGCGTGGCGGCAAAAGCATCGCCCGTACCGGCCATTTTCACGATCACTTCTTCCGGCAGGCCGAGCTTGGCCACCGCCCGTTCAATGGCTGCCGTACCCTGCTCCAGGGTGACACCGGGGGCCAGGTCGAACGCAATGCTCTCCGAAGCGAACTGGCCCTCGTGGGATACCCGGTCGTTCTGCAGGCTGTTCTCATAGTGGGCAATGGCCGACAGCGGAATACGCTGACCATCGGCGGTTATCACCTGCACCTGATTCAGGGTTTCGGGGTCCTGGGCGTACTTGGGGTTGACCTCCATCACCACCTGATACTGATTCAGGCTGTCGTAGATAGTGGAAATCTGCCGCTGACTGTAGGCGTTGTTGAGCACGGCAGTGACCATGTCCATATCCACCCCCAGGCGCTTGGCCTGGTCGCGATCAACCACCAGGGTCACCTGCTGGGCACCGCGGCCTTCACGGGCATCGATAGCGGTCAGCTCAGGCAATGCCTTGAACGCGGCCACCACTTTTGGATACCAGGTGCGCAACTCGCCCAGATCGCCGCTTTGCAGGATGTAGGAGTACTGCGAGCTGGTCTGGTCACGCCCACCGCCAAACTGCAGGTCCTGGTCGGCCATCAGCATCAGGCGGCCGCCGGGCACTTTGGGCATGCTCTCGCGCAGCCGTTCGATGACCTTTTGCGCCGACACCTTGCGTTCCGAGATCGGCTTGAGACGCACGATCATAAAGGCGTTGTTGGTGCCGCCATTGCCACCAATAAAACCGGCAACGCTTTCTACCGCAGGATCGGCCAGCACCGCCTTGCGAAAGATTTCCATTTTCGGCTGCATCACGCTGAACGACAGGCCGTCGTCGCCACGCACAAAACCGATCAGTTGCCCGGTGTCCTGTTGCGGCATAAAGGTTTTCGGCACCACCACATACAGCGCCACGTTAACGCCAATGGTTACCAGCAGGCTGAGCAATGTCAGGCGCTTGTGCCGCAGCACCCAGTCCAGGCTGCGTGCATAGCCGCTGACCATGCGCTGGTTAAGGCGGATGCTCCAGCGCTGCATGGCGTTTTCCGTGCCCGGCACATGGGGTTTTAGCCAGCGTGCGCAAAGCATGGGCGTGAGGGTCAGGGACACCACCAGCGACACCACGATCGAAGCGGCCAGGGTGATGGAAAACTCGCGGAACAAGCTCTCGACAATCCCGCCCATAAACAGGATCGAGAGGAACACTGCCACCAGTGACACGTTCATCGAGAGCAGGGTAAAACCGACTTCCTTGGCCCCCAGCATGGCCGCTTTCATGGGCGCCACACCGGCGTCGATATGCCGCGAGATGTTCTCCAGCACCACGATGGCGTCGTCCACCACCAGCCCGGTGGCCAAAATCAGCGCCATCAGCGACAGGTTGTTCAGCGAGAAGCCGTAGAGGTACATGATGGCAAAAGTGCCCACCAACGACACCGGCACTGCCAGCGTCGGAATCAGCGATGCGCGGAAATTGCCGAGGAACAGGAACACCACCAGAATCACCAGCGCCACGGCGATCAGCAGGGTCATTTCGGCCTCGTGCAGCGTAGCCTTGATCACCGGTGAACGGTCCATGGCCAGGTTCAGCTGCACGCTTGCCGGCAGCACCGCCTGCAAGGCCGGCAACTGGGCCTTGATCGCGTTCACGGTCTCGATGATATTGGCCCCGGCCTGGCGGTTGACCACCAGCAGCACCGCCGCATCGTTATTGAAAAAACCGCTGTTGTAACGGTCTTCAACACTGTCCTTGACCTTGGCCACATGGCTCAGGCGCAGCGCCGCGCCATCCTGGTAACGGATGATCAGCGGTTCGTAGTCCTTGGCCTTTTCCAGCTGGTCGTTGGCCTGGATCTGCCAGTTGCGCTCGCCATCGGACACTGCGCCCTTGGGCCGGCGCACGTTGGCATTGGCAATGGTGTTGCGCACGTCATCCAGCGAGACGCCGTACTGGTTGAGCAGTTGCGGTTCCAGCTCGATGCGCACGGCGGGCAGCGAGCTGCCGCCAATCTGCACTTCACCTACACCCGGCACCTGGGACAGGCTTTGCGAAAGAATGGTCGAGGCCAGGTCATAGAGCTGGCCCTTGGACAACACCTCGGAGGTCAGCGATAACACCATGATCGGTGCTTGCGAGGGGTTGATCTTCTTGTAGGTGGGCATGCTTTTCATGCCGCTGGGCAGCAGGTTGCGCGAGGCGTTGATCGCCGCCTGCACCTCCCGCGCCGCGCCGTTGATGTCGCGGTCCTGATCGAACTGCAAAATCACCCGGGTCGAGCCCTGGCTTGAATTGCTGCTCATGGTATTGACCCCGGCAATCGCACCGAAGGCCCGCTCAAGCGGCGTGGCCACGGTAGATGCCATCACCTCGGGGCTGGCCCCGGGCAAACTGGCCGACACCACGATCACCGGGAAATCCATTTGCGGCAACGGCGACACCGGCAGCAAACCAAAGCTCACCCCGCCCAGCAACATGATTGCCAGGCTCAGCAGCATGGTGGCTACCGGGCGTTTGATAAACGGGCCGGACAGGTTCATACCGACGCCTGCTCAGCCTGGGCCGCATCACCACGCCAGCGACGCCCCAAGCGATCGAAGTACAGATAGATCACGGGGGTAGTAAACAGAGTCAAGACCTGACTCACCAGCAAACCACCGACCATCACCAGACCCAGGGGCTGGCGCAATTCTGCCCCGGAACCGGTGGCCAGCATCAGCGGTACGGCACCAAACAATGCTGCCAGGGTGGTCATCAGGATCGGCCGGAAGCGCAACAGTGCCGCCTGATAGATCGCCTGCTCCGGTGCCATGCCCTGGTTACGCTCGGCGTCGAGGGCGAAGTCGATCATCATGATTGCGTTTTTCTTGACGATACCGATCAGCAGGATGATGCCGATAATCGCAATCATGCCCAGGTCATTGCCGCTGAGGATCAGCGCCAGTAAGGCACCCACTGCTGCCGATGGCAGGGTGGAGAGAATGGTGATCGGGTGGATATAGCTCTCATAGAGCACGCCCAGCACGATATACATGGTCACCACCGCCGCCAGAATCAGCAGCAAAGTGCTCGACAACGAAGCCTGGAACGCCTGCGCGGCACCCTGGAATTCGGTCTTGACCCCCACCGGCATGCCGATGTCCTTCTGCACCTGATCGATCAGTTCCACGGCCTGGCCCAATGCCACGCCAGGCGCAAGGTTGAACGAGACCATTACCGAAGGGAACTGGCCGATATGGGAAATGGCCAGTTGTGCCTGACGCTCCTCGACCCGGGCCAGGCTCGACAGCCGCACCTGGCCACCATCGGTGGTCTTGACGTGGATCTGATCCAGCGCCTGCGGGCCGATTTTCTCGCCGTCCTTGGCCTGCAAGACCACGCGGTACTGGCTGGCCTGGGTGTAAATGGTCGAAATCTGCCGCTGACCGAAAGCGTCATACAGGGCATCGGTAATATTGGCCACCGACACGCCCAGGCGTGATGCCGCATCGCGATCGATCACCAGGTATACCTGCAGGCCCTTGTCCTGCAGGTCACTGGCCACATCGACCAGTTCAGGCTGATTGGACAACGCGGTGACCAGTTTCTGCGTCCAGGTGCTGAGCATGTCAGCATCCGGGGATGACAGGCTGAACTGGTACTGGGTACGGCTGACGCGGTCTTCGATGGTCAGGTCCTGCACCGGCTGCATAAACAGGCGGATGCCCGACAGCTTGTCCAGTTGCGGCTGCAGCCGCGCAATCACCTCGATGGCACTGTCGCTGCGCTCGCTGTGGGGCTTGAGGTTGATCAGCATGCGACCGCTGTTGAGGGTCGGGTTATCCCCGTCCACGCCAATATAGGAGGACAGGCTCTCGACATCCGGGTCTTGCAGAATGATCTTGCCCAGCTCCTGCTGACGCTGACTCATGGCACTGAACGAAATCGATTGCGGCGCCTCGGAAATGCCCTGGATCACCCCGGTGTCCTGCACCGGGAAAAAGCCCTTGGGCACCACCATATACAGGAACACGGTCAAGGCCAGTGTACCGATGGCCACCAGCAGGGTCAGCGGCTGGTGCTTGAGCACCCACTGCAACATGCGCCCGTACTCGGCGATCATCCAGTCGATAAACGCGCCGCTGGCACGGTAGAAACGCCCCTGCTCTTCAGGCTTGGGCTCGGCCTTGAGCAGGCGCGCGCACATCATCGGGGTCAGGGTCAGCGAGACCACCAGCGAGATCAGGATCGCCACCGCCAGGGTGATGGCAAATTCGCGGAACAGGCGCCCCACTACATCGGCCATAAACAGCAGCGGGATCAATACCGCGATCAGCGACAGGGTTAGCGAGATCAGGGTGAAGCCGATCTGTTTGGCGCCCTTGAGCGCCGCCTGCATCGGGCTGTCACCTTCCTCGATATAGCGCGAGATGTTCTCCAGCATGACGATGGCATCATCGACCACAAAGCCGGTGGCGATGGTCAGGGCCATCAGCGTCAGGTTGTTGATGGAAAACCCGGCGAGGTACATCACGCCAAAGGTGCCGACCAGCGACAGCGGTACGGCAATCGACGGAATGAGGGTGGCGCTGGCCCTGCGCAGAAACAGGAAGGTCACCATCACCACCAGGGCGATGGCGATCAGCAATTCATGCTGCACATCGCGCACTGAGGCGCGAATGGTTTGTGTACGGTCGGTCAGCACCGTGACATCGATGCCGGCGGGCAGGTTGTCGGTAATGCTTGGCAGCAGTGCCTTGATCCGGTCCACCACCTCAATCACGTTTGCACCGGGCTGGCGCTGGATATTGAGCAGCACCGCCTGGTTTTCGTTGGCCCAGGCTGCGAGGCGCTCGTTCTCGGCGCCGTCGACAATTTCGGCCACGTCCTTGAGTCGCAGCGGTGCGCCGTTGTTATAGGCAAGAATCAGTTCGGCGTATTCTTGCGGGGTTTTCAGCTGGTCATTGGCGTCCAGCATCGACACCCGGGTAGGGCCGTCGAAGTTACCCTTGGGCTGGTTGACGTTGGACGCACCGATCAGGGTGCGCACATCGGCCAGGTTCAGACCATTGGCAGCCAGCGCTTCAGGGTTGACCTTGATCCGCACCGCCTGGCGTTGCCCGCCAGCGATGCTGACCATGCCCACGCCGCTGATCTGGGCAATTTTTTGCGCCATGCGCGTATCGACCAGGTCATTGAGCTTGGGCAACAGCATGGTTTTGGAGCTGATGGCCAGGGTCAGTACCGGGGTATCCGCCGGGTTGACCTTGTTGTACACCGGTGGTGCCGGCAAATCCTTGGGCAGCAGGTTGCTGGCGGCGTTGATCGCAGCCTGCACCTGTTGCTCGGCGACATCCATATTGATGTCGAGATTGAAACGCAGGGTCAGTACCGAAGCACCACCGGAACTGGTGGAGGCCATCTGCGTAAGCCCCGGCATTTGCCCGAACTGACGCTCAAGTGGTGCCGTCACTGCACTGGTCATCACATCCGGGCTGGCCCCGGGGTACAGGGTCATCACGCGGATGGTCGGGTAATCCACCTGGGGCAAGGCCGATACCGGCAGCAAGCGATAGGCGATGATCCCGGACAACACGATGGCCAGCATGCACAGCGTGGTTGCAACCGGGCGCAGGATAAACAGGCGCGACAGGTTCATTCGCGGGCCTTGGACTTGGTGTTGTGCGCGGCCGGGGTGGCATCGGTATCGGCACCGCCATCGAGCAGTTGCCCGGCAGCCGTTTCCGGTACTTCGGCACTGTCGTTGACCACTTCCACCGCGCCACCATCACGCAGACGGTCGGTACCTTCGAGTACTACACGATCACCGGGCTTGAGGCCTTCTTCGATCACGGTCACATCGCCATCGGTGGCACCCACTTTAATGCTGCGAATCTTGACCTTGTTGTCACCGTCCATGGCATACACGAACGAGCCGTTGGTGCCGTACTGAATCGCTGCAGTGGGAGCCAGCACCACGTTTTCAAGGGTGTCGGCCAACAGGCGTACATTGACAAACTGGTTAGGGAACAGCGCCTGATCGCGGTTCTCGAACAATGCCTTGAACTTCAGGGTACCGGTGGTGATATCAATCTGATTGTCGATGCTGCTCAACACACCGACTGCCAGCTCTTTGGTATCGCCACGATTCCAGGCCTGCACCGGCATTTTCGCGCCGCTGCGATAACGCTCAAGGACCAGCGCCAGGTTGGTCTCGGGCAAGGTGAAACTGACCACAATCGGCTCGGTCTGGGTGATCACCACCAAGGCCGTGGCGTCGTTGGCAGCTACCAGATTACCGACGTCCAGCTGACGCAGGCCCACACGGCCGCTGATCGGTGCGCGGATCTTGGTGAAATCCAGGTTCAGCCTGGCATCGTTGACCGCCGCCTGATTGGTCTTCACCGTGCCCTGATATTGGCTGACCAGCGCTTCGGCGGTGTCCAGGGTCTGTTTGGCGATACTGTCCTCGGCGTACAGCCCGCGGTAGCGCTGCACATCAACCTGGGCATTTTTCAGCTGGGCCTGGTTCTGCAGCAACGTGCCTTCGGCTTGCAGCAGGGCATTTTGATAACTGCGCGGGTCGATCTCAGCCAGCAGTTCGCCTGCCTTGACCATCTGCCCTTCCTTGAAATAAACCTTGACCAGTTCCCCTGCTACACGGCTGCGCACATTGATGGTGTTCAATGCGGTCACCGTGCCCAGCGCCTTGTAGTAAATCGGGAAATCGCCCTGCGTTACTTCCGACACCCGCACCGGCACGGGCTGGGTCGAGCCACCAAAGCCCGGGCGCATCATGCCCGAGCGACCGGTGTGCCCGGCGGGCTGATCGGTCGCAGCCTTTTTTGCGGCAGACGGCCATAGCCACCAGCACAGGCCAAGGACTATCAGCAAGACCAGCAGGCCAAACAGCCAGAAACGGGATTTGTGGGAAACAGAGGATTGCATGGAGTGATCAACCATTAGCGCGAGCGATAATTTTCAGGAGGTGGAACGATAAGCAGTGCGGGCCGTTATGAAAAGGCTCTTTACCCGCTATTTACGTTATAGAGATGGCATTGAGATGAAGATCGACGAAATCTGTGGAATCTGTGTGGGAGCGAGCCTGCTCGCGAAGGCAGTCGACGGTGGTGCTTGAAGATTTCGCGAGCAGGCTCGCTCCCACCGATCAACAGGCCGTACAAAAAAAACGGCCTGGCACTTTAGGTGCCAGGCCGCTTCAGGTCTTGCAGTACGACTTACTTCAAAACAGCCAGGGCTGCTTCGTAGTTTGGCTCTTCAGCGATTTCTTTAACCAGCTCGCTGTGCAGCACGTTGTCGTTTTCGTCCAGCACCACCACCGCACGGGCAGTCAGGCCGGCCAACGGGCCATCAGCGATTGCCACGCCGTAGTTCTCGATAAACTCGCGGCCGCGCAGGGTCGACAGGTTTTGCACGTTTTCCAGGCCTTCAGCGCCGCAAAAGCGGGCCTGGGCGAATGGCAGGTCAGCCGAGATGTTCAGCACAACGGTGTTCGGCAAAGCGTTGGCTTCGGCGTTGAATTTGCGTACCGAAGTAGCGCAGGTTGGCGTATCAACGCTTGGGAAGATGTTCAGCACTTTGCGCTTGCCGGCAAAGCTCGCCAGTGTTGCATCGGACAAATCACCCGCAACCAGCGAAAACGCTGGTGCCTTGGAACCTACTGCAGGCAATTCGCCGTTGACTTGAACAGGGTTGCCTTTAAGCGTCACTTGAGCCATGAACGATGTCCTTTTTGACAGGTTGTTGAAGAGGCCGAAGTTAAACATGAATCAGCCGGGCTGACCTATGGATCGAACAAAAAATCTTATGCTCTGCGGCACTAAAAGACGATTCCTACAAGGCGCCATGCACCGCAGTTATTAGCTGTATTTTTGTGCCCGGGTGCGCAAAAAAGACGGAAATAGCCCCGACATAAGCGCCAGTTCCCTGCCAACTGCTAGCGTACATGGCTAGCGCCCAAGGAACAGGATCGCATGCCCATCACTCGCCTTGCCTCAAGTCTGTTGCTCACCCTGGCCCTGTACCCGGCTGCCGATGCATTGGCAGATAACGCCGAGACCGCCAACAAGAGCAACAACCCGCTGAATCTGGCCCCGGGGGTCAATCTGCAGGACTACTACACGCCGCAGGTGTACGACAGCAATATCCACACCAATGACGCCCTGCTGCGCGGCGCCCTGCCCGTGGCACCCAACGACGTTATCGGTGTACCGCAACTGTTGCGCGTGACGCTTCCGGTCAGCACCCGTCCAGACCCGCACGGTGGCTACAGCAGCGGGATCGGCGACCTCAACCTGTTCGATATTTTCCTGCTCAAAACCGAAGGCGTGCAATTGGGCATTGGCCCGCAGATAACCGCACCCACTGCCGAGCATGACGAACTGGGCACCGGCAAGTGGCAAGCCGGCCTGGCGGCCATTGCCATCGATGCTTCGCCACGGGGCCTGCTGGGCGCACTGGTGCAGTATCAAAGCTCGTTTGCCGGGGACAGCGACCGCCAGCATGTCGAGAGCGCCACGTTCCAGCCCTTTATCATCCACAACCTGCCCAAGGGGTGGTATTTGCGCTCCACCGGCACCTGGACCTGGGACCTGAAAAACAACACCCACTACATCCCCGTCGGGCTGGGCGTGGGCAAGGCCTGGAAAGCCGGAAGCAACATCCTCAATGCCTTCGTTGAGCCGCAATGGACCGTGGAACGCAAGGGCGACGACCTGCCCCAGTTCACCCTGTTTGCCGGGATCAACGTCACCTTCGGAAAATAGGAACCTGCCATGCACATAAAGCAACCCGCCTGTCTGCTCGCTGCCTGCCTCTCCTTGGGGGCGGGCAATGCTGACGCCATCAATTTCAGTGCCTCACCCACCGAGGCTGCCAGCATCGCCAGGGAGGCCTACCTGTACGGCTTCCCCGTGGTGGAAATGTACAAGACCCTCTACACCCAGGCCGTGGACACGCAGGGCAAAAACTTCAAGGCGCCGTTCAATGAAATCGGCAATACCG
The DNA here is from genome assembly GCF_035019225.1 of Pseudomonas sp. CCC4.1. Lineage (NCBI taxonomy): Bacteria > Pseudomonadati > Pseudomonadota > Gammaproteobacteria > Pseudomonadales > Pseudomonadaceae > Pseudomonas > Pseudomonas sp. CCC4.1. The sequence goes on from NZ_JASJWL010000064.1 coordinate 17,540, forward strand.
CCATGGTATTTACCCCCAGGGATACCGCATTCGTGACGCCCAACTCGGACACGCCCTACTCATTCCTGTGGATGGACCTGCGTGCAGAGCCGCTGGTTCTGACCCTGCCTGCCATCGAGGACGGCCGCTACTACTCGACGCAACTGATCGACCTGTACACACAAAACTTCGCGTACCTGGGCACCCGCACCACAGGCAATAAAGGCGGCAATTACATGATCGCCGGGCCTGGCTGGACAGGGGAAAAACCGGCCGGTATCGACGCCGTGATTCCCAGCGAGAGTGCCATTGCCTACGGCCTGTACCGCACCCAGTTGTTCGATGACAAAGACCTGGCCAAGGTCAAGCACATCCAGAGCGGTTACAAGGTCCGGCCCCTGAGCCAGTTCCTGGGCAAACCCACGCCAGCTGCGGCGCCCGCCGTGGACTGGCCCGCACCTGTTGCCGATATGAGCGACAGCCCCGAGCTGTTCAGGTACCTGAGTTTCATGCTCGCGTTTGCCCAGCCCCAGCCCAGCGAAGCGGCATTGCGCGAGCGTTTCAGGAAAATCGGGATTGAACCGGGCCAGCCCTTCAACCTCAATGAACTGACCCTTGAGCAGCGCACTTCACTGGAGGATGGAATTGCGGCAGGCAAAGCCGAGTTCGCACAATTCAAGCATGACAAGGTAGACACCCATAAAATCACTAGCGGTGACCTGTTCGGCTCCCGCGAACACCTGAACAACAATTACCTGTACCGCTATGCGGGCGCCAATATGGGGATTTTCGGCAACTCGGCCGCGGAGGCCAATTACATCGGTTACTTCGTCGACAATCAGCAGCACCCTGCCGACGCCTCCAGGGATCGCTACACCCTGCATTTCAACAAGGATGCACTGCCGCCCGCCAATGCGTTCTGGTCGCTGACAATGTATGACGGCAAAACCAAACTGCTGGTCGAAAACCCGATCAATCGCTACCTGATCAACTCGCGCATGCTGTCAGATCTCAAACGCAACGCTGATGGCAGCTTGACTCTGTATGTGCAGAACCAGCCGCCCACCGGGGAGTGGCTAAACAACTGGCTGCCAGCACCTGACGGACCGTTTTATGGTGTATTGCGCACTTACATGCCCAAGCCCGAGGTCGCCAGCGGTGCATGGAAAATGCCCTTGCTAACGCCGGTGGTTAGCCAAACAGCTCCGTAGCAGCTGCCGAAGGTTGCGTCCGCGTAGTGCGGCCTTCGTAATGCCAGGGTGCACGGTATGGTCGTAGAACCTTGGATTCAGGTTCTACGACGGCTACACCGCCGAACGCAGCCTCACTCCGCTCGTCAGCTGCTACGCAATATCCGGGTCTGGCGGCTACACCGGGTACGTTTACTTGTTGAGTTTCAAATACGACTGATGCAAGTCCGAAGCCCAGGTATCGATCACGTTTTTCACGTCATCGGCCTTCATCGCCTGGCTGGCATTGGCCAGGGGCTTGCCTGTGCCCTTGCGCACTACCTGGGCCACTACATCCTGGCTTTTCCCGTCGATAAACACCGCCTCGGTGGCCAGTTGGGTTTCCTGGTCGCGGATCCCCGACGCTGTGCTCACCGCAGCCGCCACCAGCGCTACCGGAATGTACTCATACGGTGCCAGGCTTTCGGTTTCACTGCTCACCGCAGTGATGGCTGCACGCACCACAATCACGCCCGGCCCAGGGGCACTTGCCAGTGGCAATGATTTGCTCAGTTCGCGCTTGAGCGCCTGGTCGTAATACTGGGTAATACCATTGAGGGTGCTTTGCGGGATCTTTTCTGTCGGTTTTGGCGCCGGATATAACTGGGTCGGCTCGATATACACGCTGGTGTACTGTCCTGGCTTCAGTTTGGGGTCAATCCAGCGCATCACCTCAGCACCAGAGGGCGACTTGGCCTCTTTGAGGCGGCTGTAATCCTTCAAGAATCCGGAATATTCGTCAGGTTGCTGGACCTTGCTCGCACAACCGACCATCCCGATTGATGCAATGCACAACGTACCGATCATTAGACCAAGCTTCATTCTGTAGCTCCTGTAGGGGGCGCAGCCGTAGAAACGCGCCCTATAGGTATAGCCAAGCATTGAACAATCGCCGCAGAACCCGAATTGATCCGACAGCGATTGTGATCGAATGCTCAATACACATCGGCATACTTTTTACAGCTCAGTTCTATTTGGCTGTCAAGAAACACTCTAAAACCAGATCAGATGGGTAAATATTCGCCTGATCCAGCGCAAAATTGTGATCTGCATTAATTCTCGTTTTCTGAATCTGTTTTGTTTTTGCCCTGATTCCTAAAGTTCCCCCTGCGCCAGACCACGAGGCCTGGCAGGACTTTGAACCGTGGAAGACTTGAGCATGAGCACAGCACTGAACGGGCAGGCCTATAACTACAAGGTCGTCCGCCAATTCGCCATCATGACCGTGGTATGGGGCGTTGTCGGCATGGCCATGGGCGTGTGGATCGCCTCACAACTGGCCTGGCCGCAGATGAACCTCGACCTGCCCTGGACCACCTTCGGCCGCCTGCGCCCGCTGCATACCAGCCTGGTGATTTTCGGCTTTGCCGGCAGCGCGCAATTTGCCGCCAGCTACTACGCCGTACAGCGTACCTGCGGGGTGCGGTTGTATTCGGACAAACTCGCAGCCTTCACTTTTTGGGGCTGGCAGTCGGTGATCGTGATCATGCTGGTCACCCTGCCCCTGGGCTACACCACAACCAAGGAATACGCCGAAATCGAATTCACCGGCGCAGTCTGGCTGACGGTGGTATGGGTGGCCTACGCCATCGTGTTTTTCACCACGGTGGTACGCCGCAAAAGCAAGCACATCTATGTCGGCAACTGGTTTTTTGGCGCCTTTATCCTGGTGATCGCCATGCTCCATGTGGTCAACCACCTGGCCATTCCGGTGGACTGGTTTAAATCATATCCGGTGTACTCCGGCGCTACCGATGCCATGGTGCAGTGGTGGTACGGGCATAACGCCGTAGGTTTCTTCCTGACCACCGGTTTTCTGGGGATGATGTACTACTTCGTGCCCAAACAAGTTGGCAAGCCGATCTACTCCTATCGCCTGTCGATTGTGCATTTCTGGGCACTGATCACTCTCTATATCTGGGCCGGTCCGCACCACTTGCACTACACCGCCTTGCCCGACTGGGCGCAGTCTCTGGGCATGGCCATGTCGATCATCCTGCTGGCACCCAGTTGGGGCGGCATGATCAACGGCATGATGACTCTCTCGGGCGCCTGGCATAAATTGCGCACCGACCCGATCCTGCGTTTTCTGGTGCTGTCCCTGGCGTTCTACGGCATGTCGACCTTTGAAGGCCCGATGATGGCGATCAAGACCGTCAACGCCCTCTCCCACTACACCGACTGGACCATCGGTCATGTCCACGCCGGTGCCCTGGGCTGGGTGGCAATGATCACCTTTGGTGCGCTGTACCACATGATCCCGAAAATCTTCGGCCGCGAGCAAATGTACAGCACCAGCCTGATCAACCTGCACTTCTGGCTGGCCACCATCGGCACGGTGCTCTACATCGCCTCGATGTGGGTCAATGGCATCACCCAGGGTCTGATGTGGCGAGCTATCAACGATGACGGCACGCTGACTTATTCGTTTGTGGAATCGTTGCAGGCCAGCCACCCGGGCTTCGTGGTTCGCCTGGTGGGCGGATTGTTTTTCCTCTGCGGCATGTTGCTCATGGCCTGGAACGTCTGGCGAACGGTGCGTGCAGGCAACCTCAAGCAGGCCGAACTGAGCGCACACATCGCCTGACCACGCTGCACCGCAGGCCCCAGGGCCTGCGGTACCCTACAGCAAGGAACCTTGCCCATGCTCGACATCGCCCTCAACAGCGCCGCGGTTATCAGCCTTTACTTTGCCGTAGGCTGGTGCCTGAAACACAAGACCGAAAACGACCTCGACGACGCCAGCCTGATTCCCTTTGCCGATGACCCGGAAGTAGCACGCCGGGTCGAGCTGGCCACCGGCAAAACCGTCAACGCCGTGCAGACCGCCGAACCAGAGCTGCGCAAGCCGGGATGGGGCACGCTCGACCTGTGAAAGCAGGGTAATGGCACTGCGACAGATTAAATCTGCACCATTAGTTGCACTGCGGGCGTATTCAACGGCATTCTGCCACTTACCGTTCAACGAACTAATGATCGAAGACGCACTCAATCTGTACTGCCATTAATACCTTTCCGACAGAGACGCTCATGACTTCCAAGCTGGAACAACTCAAGCAGTTCACCACCGTGGTCGCAGACACCGGCGACCTCGACGCGATTACCCGCCTCAAACCCGTGGATGCAACCACCAACCCATCGCTGCTGCTCAAGGCCGCCGCGATGCCCGGCTACGCAGAACTGCTGCAAAACGCCATCAGCCACGCCAAAGGTGATGTAGGTCAGGCCTGCGACCACTTCGCGGTGTCTGTGGGTAGCGGTATCTTGAATGTGATTCCGGGGCGCATTTCCACTGAAGTCGACGCCCGCCTGTCGTTCGACGAGCCTGCCCTGCTGCAAAAAGCCCACCAGTTGATCGAGCTTTACGACAAGGCCGGTGTAGGTCGCGACCGCGTGCTGATCAAGCTGGCCTCGACCTGGGAAGGCATCCGCGCTGCCGAGAAACTGGAAAAGGACGGCATTCAAACCAACCTGACCCTGCTGTTCTCGTTTGCCCAGGCCGCTGCCTGTGCCGATGCCGGGGTGTTCCTGATCTCGCCGTTCGTGGGTCGGATTTACGACTGGTACAAGAAGTCCACCGGCATTGACTACACCGGCTCCGATGATCCGGGCGTGCAGTCCGTGACCCGCATCTACAACTACTACAAGGCCAACGGCTACAACACCGTGGTGATGGGCGCGAGCTTTCGCAACCTTAACCAGATCGAACAGCTGGCCGGCTGCGACCGCCTGACCATCAGCCCCGACCTGCTGGAAAAACTGGCATTGGACGACGGCAAACTGGAACGCAAACTGGCTCCGGGCAATAAAGGCGAACCACGCCTGAGCCTGAACGAAGCACAATTCCGCTGGGCCTCCAACGAAGATGCCATGGCCACCGAAAAACTGGCCGAAGGCATCCGCCAATTCGCCCGTGACCAGGAAAAGCTGGAAGCACTGCTGTCAGGTAAATAACTTCATTTTGTGGGAGCAAGCCTGCTAGCGAAATGCCCTTCGCCAGCAGGCTCGCTCCCACGACCTAAGATGCAAGAAGCCCTGCACAATAGCTCTGCACGCCCTCCTCCAGCCCAAGCATTGGCTCGCGATACCCCGCTTCGCGCAACTGCCCGAGATCTGCGCAGGTGTACACCTGATACTTGTGCTTGAGCCCGTCAGGGAACTCGCAATACCGCAACACTCCGTCCAGCAAGGCCGTCTCAAGGGTCAGGGGCGGCCTGTCCTCGGCAGCGCGTACACTGTTGATGGTCGCCAGTGCCAGGTCATTGAATGACCGCGCGCACCCAGTGCCCAGGTTGAAAACACCACTGGTTTGCGGATGGTCCAGCCAATGCAGATTGACCTTGACCACATCCTCCACAGAGACAAAATCGCGCTCATGCCCGCCCGCCGGGTAGCCGCCGTACTCGCCAAACAACTCGACATGGCCATGATCGCGATACTGGTTAAAACAGTGCCAGACCATCGAAGCCATGCGCCCTTTATGCTGTTCGCGGGGGCCGTACACATTGAAGTAGCGCAAGCCCACAATCTGGCTGCGCGTCCTGGGCAGCAACTGGCGTACCCGCTGGTCGAAGAGGAATTTGGAGTAGGCATAGACATTCAGAGGCTGCTCGTACTCGCGGGCTTCACGAAACTCCCGTTTCGCGCCGTAGACCGCCGCCGAAGAGGCATACAGCAAAGGTACCGACTGTTCCTGACAGGCTTGCAGCAGGTCGCAGCTGTAACGGTAGTTGTTGTCCATCATCAACCGGCCATCACTTTCTACCGTACTGGAACAGGCGCCCTGATGCAGCACGGCACGCACTTCGCCCAGTTGATGGGTCGTAAAGCGCTGTACGAATTCACGCTTGTCGAAGTAATCAGCGATATCGCAGTCAGCTAGATTGCGGCACTTGTCGCCGTCAGTCAGGTCGTCGACGGCGATGATGTCGCGCTCGCCGCGTCGGTTCAGGGCCCTCACCAGATTGCTGCCGATAAACCCGGCAGCTCCGGTCACGATGATGCTCATCTATGGCTACCTCCTTGGAACATGAGTTGAGCTCAGGCTATGCCTGTGCGACGCGTCAGCATTGATGCAGGTCAAGCGTCCTTGCGGGTGACAAATGCCGACGTGACATACGGCACGCTGACGGTGCCACCGTGATTCAACGCGTTATGCGAGGCGACAAAAGCCGCCAGTTGCTGTTCCAGCCGATCACGCTCGGCCGGTATCAGAGCCGAGATAAAGCTGGTCGAACGCACCCGATTGAAGATTACGTCTTCTACCGGTCCGTCGTGGGAATGGCTCAGTTTCTGCTCGCGCAAAGGGCCAAAACCCGGATGAGGAAATGCCTGACGCCACGCGCCGGTATAGAAGCGCGGGGCATCACCTTCCCACTGATTGACCAGCGCATCCAGTTGCGCCACCCACGGCACACTGGCATCGCGCAGGTTCCAGATCAGCCCCAGTTGCCCGCCAGGCTTGAGCACGCGATGAATCTCGGTCAGCGCTGCAGAGGTGGCGAACCAGTGAAAAGCCTGCGCGCACACCACCACATCGACACTGGCATCGGCCAGAGGAATGGCCTGGGCAGTGCCTTGATGGGTTTCGACTTGCGGATAGCTGCTGGAGAGCTTGTCGAGCATGGCCTGCACCGGCTCGACCACAATCACCCGCGCGCCCGTCTGTAACAGGCGCGTGGTGAACTTGCCGGTACCGGCTCCAACTTCAAGCACGGTTTGCCCGGGCCCCAGGCCAAGGGTTTCGGACAACCATGCGGTCACACCCGCCGGGTAATCCGGGCGCCCGCGCACATAGTTGTCGGCGCCCTGCTTGTAACCATCTGCTGCTGCCTTATGGATGGTGGTATCGCTCATTGCCAGCCTCCGATTTCGTGGTTTTTAACCATAGTCGACCCAGGGCACACGCGAGATGAAAACCTCGTCAGAAACGGTACTTCATGCCCAGCATCAGGTTGCGCGGGTCACCGTAGTAATAAGTCGAGTACAAACCGTAACCGCTAAGGTATTCACGATCGAAAACGTTGTTTAAATTAGCTGACGCACTGAGGTTCTTGGTGATGTCATAGCGGGCCATCAAGCCGACCACGGCAAAGCTGCCTTCCTTGGCTTCGGTCTTGATTGTTGAATCCAGCTCGCTGTAGGTCGAGCCCTGCCAGGTCAGGTTGCCGCCCACGTTAAGGTCTTTGAGGTCGCCGGTCAGTTGATAGCTGGTGGCCAGTTTGAACAATTGCTCAGGGTGGTTGCTGTTGATCCGCTTGCCGTCCTTGTCCCGTGGCTGGGCGTAGGTGTAGCCCGCCAGCAATTGCCAGCCGGTCATGATTTCGCCGGATATTTCGGCCTCGATGCCCTTGGTCTTGGTACCGCTGATTGCCTTGTAGGCATCCTGGCCATCATCCCGCACACCATCGTATTCGGCGTAGTTGTCCTGTTTGATCATGAACAGGGCAAAACTGGTGTTCAGCGCCCCGCCGAAATACTCGGACTTCAGACCCGCTTCATAGCTTTGGCCAGTCATCGGCGGCAGAACCTTGTCGTCACGGTCGAAGTAGCTTTGCGGCGTGAAGATATCCGTGTAGCTGGCATAGACCGAGTGGTTTTCGTTCAGGTCGTAGACGATCCCGGCATAAGGAATCATCTTCCCGGTTTTTTTGCTGTTATCCGTGGTTGGCACAGTTTGCGCCGCGTTATAGGTCATTGTGCCTTTGCGATCGTAGTCCACTACCCTGGTTCCCAGGATGATCGACAGGTCGTCCACAGGTTTGAGGCGCAATGCTGCGTAGGCTGCCGACTCTTTGGTTTTGTACTTTTGCTTCAACCCCTGGCTCAGATCAGTAGGACGCGGCGCGTCATTGTTCCAGTTTTCGTAGTTGACGGTCAGGTCATCGGCATTCATTGCCAGGTAGTCCGTGCGCCGGTCACTGACGTTCATCCCCACCACCAGATCATGGGTACGCCCCAACAGCTCAAACGGCCCGGTCGCATAGGCGTCCAGTGTATCGGTATTGATTTCGAAGGTTTTGCTCCCGCTCATGAACTGCGCCTGGCCGGTGGCCTTGTCCGGAAAAGGCCCCCAGCCCACCAGGTTGCCCTGCAACTGCTCGGTGTTGCCCTTCCAGTGGCTGGCCTCGACCTTGAGCAGCCAGTCGTTGGCAAAACGCTGTTCAACACCGGCGAAATACTTGGTGCTTTCACTGTCGGCATACGCCCACTTGGCGGCGGGATTCATCGAGCGCTTGAAATGGGTGCGGCTGCCATCGCTGTAATACAGCGGCAATTGGCCAAAGCTCGAGCCGTTGGAATTGATCCGCTGATAGTCGATACCGGCGTACAGAGTGGTGTCGTCGGTCAAATCCGCTTCGCCGATGCCATAGAACACGTCCTTGGTCGAGGAATAGCGATCGATAAAGGAACGGCCATCTTCGTGGGCGGCGACGACACGTCCGCGCAGTGCGCCGTTTTCCGTCAGCGGCCCGGACAAATCCAGCTCGCTGCGATAGCGGTCCCATGAGCCGCCGCTGCCTGATACATAGCCCTGAAACTCCTTGGTGGGACGCTTGCGCACCAGGTTCACGGCCCCCGACGGGCTACCCACACCGCTCATCAAGCCGGTGGCACCGCGCACCACCTCTACGCGATCGTAAATGGCCATGTCACGCATGCCCAGGCCATTGGTATTGGTGGTGAAATCCGAGGTCGGCACACCGTCGTACTGAAAGTTATCGAGGGTGAAACCGCGAGAGTAAAAGTTGTAGCGCTCGCTGTCGTCATGCACCACGGTGATGCCGGGGGTTTGCGCCAATACCTGAGCGATACTGCCCAAACCTTGGTCAGTCATTTGCTGACGGGTAATGACCGTCACCGATTGCGGCGTTTCACGCAGCGAAAGCGGCAACTTGGTCGCCGTACTGGTTTCACCCGTGGTGTAGGAGTGACTGCCCTCAGTGGTGCTGCCCAACGCCAAACCCGTGACGCTGGTGGCTTGCAATTGCAACTGGCCGTCCACATTGGCGGAAGTCAGTGGGTATAGGGTCCAGACTCCGCTGGCGCCTTCGGTGGCCGTCAAACCGCTGCCCTTGAGCAGTTGCTGCAAGCCCTGGGGCACATCAAAGCGGCCCTTGAGGGCTGACGCCTGCTTGTCTTGCACCAGCGCCGGGTCATAAGGCAGGGAGATATTGGCCTGCTGGGCGAAGCGGTTCAGTGAATCTTCAAGCGTGCTAGCGGGCACGTCGAAACTGCGCTGAACACTCAAGGGCGCAGCACTGACCAGCGATAGCGGCTGCGCCACGGTGCACAGTAAAACGATATGCAAGGCCATGGCCAGGCGGTTGCGGGGAGGCAATGAAGGGTTGCGAAAAACACGGGACATTGGCGCGGGGCTCCTGCAATGGATAAGTCTTATGCCTATCTGTCGAAGGCCAGCCGAAAACCCGCAAAGAAATTTGCGCTGTGGGAGCGCTGTCTCTTATACACATCT
>NZ_JASJWL010000065.1:0-26987 GCF_035019225.1 Pseudomonas sp. CCC4.1
AGATGTGTATAAGAGACAGCGCGAAGGCCGTTCGCGAGCAGGCTCGCTCCCACAGTTGGAGTTTTTAGCCTCGAGCCGGTGTTGAATACAGGCACTTTGCGCACCGGCTTTACCGATGGCTCGGCAGGTGCTGCTTCGCCGCTATCCACCCATTTGCCCAGATTGCGCTTGCCGCCACCGCCCGAGGTTTTCGGTTTTTTCGGCTTCTTCGGCTTTTTGATCACCTGCCCCGAAGCATCAGTTTCAGGCACTCGGTGCTCAGGCTCGAAATCCTGCTCTTCGTGGCGTGGCAACGTCTGACGGGTCAACATCTCGATCGCCGACAGCATGTTTACTTCATCAGCACAGACCAGGGAAATGGCCTCGCCTTTCTGACCGGCACGACCGGTACGGCCAATGCGATGGATGTAGTCTTCGGCCACGATGGGCAGGTCGAAGTTGACCACCAGCGGCAGGTCTTCGATGTCCAGGCCACGGGCAGCCACATCGGTAGCCACAAGAATCTGCACTTCGCTGGCCTTGAAGCGGTCCAGCGCCCGTTGGCGCGTGGCCTGTGGCTTGTCGCCATGAATACCGTCAGCGTTGATCCCCAGACCTTGCAGCTTGCCTACCAATTCATCGACACCGTTGCGGGTCTTGGCGAACACCAGGACCTGCTTCCAGTGCTGGGTGCGCAACAAGTGCAAAAACAGCTCGGCCTTGCGCTTTTTGTCGACCGGGATGACCCACTGCTTGACGCTGCTGGCCGCCACGTTGCGCGGGCTGACTTCGATGCTCAGCGGGTTGTCGAGCATCTGCTCGGCCAACAGGCGGATCGCGTCAGAAAAGGTCGCCGAGAACAGCAGGGTCTGACGCTTTTTCGGCAAGGCGCGGTAGATATCACGCAGCTCTTCGGAGAAGCCCAGGTCGAGCATGCGGTCAGCTTCGTCGAGGATCAGGGTTTGCAGCTGGTTGAACTTGATCGCTTTCTGGCGATAGAGGTCCAGCAGACGGCCCGGTGTGGCCACCAGTACATCAACGCCTTTGCGCATTTTCATCATTTGCGGGTTGATGCTGACACCGCCGTACACCGCGTAGGTGCTCAACGGCAGGTGTTCGGCGTACTGGCGAATGCTTTCGTGAACCTGTTCGGCCAGTTCGCGGGTCGGCACCAGCACCAGTGCACGCACCGAGTTGCTGGCCACTTTCGGGCCTTCCATGGTCAGCGACTGCAGCAACGGTAAAGCGAAACCGCCAGTTTTGCCGGTACCGGTCTGGGCCGCAGCCATCAGGTCGCGACCAGCCAGTACTGCGGGAATCGCTTGGGCCTGAACCGGGGTTGGGGTCTTGTAGCCGAGCGTCTCAAGGGCGCGCAGCAGGGGTTCGATCAGGCCAAGGGTGGCGAATGTCATGGGGATACCGTCGAAAAAGGTCAGCGCGTGGGTGCATAAGTTGCAATGGCGCGCAGTTTACCCTAATTCAGGCCGGTTTCTGCTTGCGCCACTGTGGCAAACCGATCAACACCACCGCACTGATGATGACCGCCATGGCCAGGCACTCCTCAAAACCGATGCTCTCGCCGGCAAAGGCAATCCCCAGCATGACCGCCACCGCCGGATTGACGTAGGCATAGCTGGTGGCCGCCGCCGGACGCACATTTTTAAGCAGGTACATATAGGCGCTGAAGGCGATGATCGAGCCGAAGAACACCAGATACAGCAGCGCACCCCAGCCTGCAGCGGTGGGCATTTGAGTCATGCGCTCGCCACTGAGCAGGCTGCCCGCCAGCAATACGGCACCGGCGGTGAGCATTTCAGCAGCGCTGGCCATTGGCCCGGCTGGCAGTGGCAAGTGGCGGCTCCACACCGAACCAAAGGCCCAGGCCGCGGCGGCAAAGATCACCATCGCCGCGCCCATAGGACTGGCCTGCAGGTTGGAGCCCAGGTTGAGCATGCCGATGCCGATCAGCCCCAGGACAATCCCGGCCCATTCCAGGCGGGTGTTGCGGTTGCCCCAGAAGTAACCAAACAGCAGGGTGAACAGGGGCACGGTGGCTACGGCCAGGGCGGCGACGCCGGAAGCTACGCCCGAGTGTTCGGCCAGGGTCACACCGCCGTTGCCGCACGCCAGCAACAGAAAGCCGATCATGGCTGCCGAACGCCATTGCACGGCAGTGGGTGCGGGGGCACCGCGCCAGCGCATAAAGCCATACATCAGGCTGCCCGCAATCAGGAAGCGCACACCAGCCATCATCAACGGCGGCCAGGACTCAATACCGATGCGGATAGCCAGATAAGTCGAGCCCCAAATGATGTACAAGGCAAAAAAAGCACCGATCAGTTGTAGCGGAAAACGACGTGCGGCAGGCATGAAGGCAGCTCAAGGGCAGAGGCAGGGGACTGGAGAGTTTAGACAGGGCGCCGGGAAATAATAAGTAACAGAACGCACCAAAAGGGGCCGTACACTTTTCGATGGAGATCAAATAGCCCTCTCCCAAAGGGAGAGGGTCGCTTTTAAAACCCGCGATACCGCTTGAGATGCTCATTGATCTTCGCCGCCGGGACTTTCTGCAAGCTGCACAACAGGTCGTGGTTCAATTCACGTAACCCGTGCTTCTGGCGCAGTTGCTCAGCCAGGTGAGCCGTCAAATTGGCCGCCATTTCCGCATCGGCCATGGCCCGGTGAGCTTTGCCGGTGTGGGGCAAGTCGGCAAAGGTGGTCAGCGTGCCAAGCTTGTGGTTAGGCGCCGCAGGCATCAGGCGACGCGCCAGCAACAATGAACAGGCGAAGTTCTGTAAACGGGTGCGCTTGATGCGGCCCATTTCAAAATCCCAGAATTTTTGGTCAAACGCAGCATTGTGCGCCAGCAACGGGGTAATGCCGACGAACTCGTTGACCTCGTTCATCACCTGCTCAGCCGACGGCGCGGTGCGCAACATGGCGTTGCTGATGCCGGTCAACTGCTCGATAAACCCAGGCACCCGCACACCGGCATTCATCAGGCTTTGATAACGCTCGACAATGCGACCGCGCTCAAGAATCACCACGGCAATTTCAGTGGCCCGGCAGGTGCTGCTCGGGGAGATGCCGGTGGTCTCAAAGTCAATTACCGCGATGCGTTCCAAACCTGGTCAATCCTGTAAAAAATAAGGGTTACTTAAGCAGCAAATTGCCTTCAATCGGCACATAGCGGCTGGCAGCGCGAATCAATGAATTGGCCGTCAGACCGGGCACACCGTAGGCCACGGTTTCAACCCCATGCTTGCTGGCAATACGCTCCAGGAGCAGGTCGAAATCACCATCACCCGAGGCCAGTACCACTTCGTCGACATTGGCTGCCGAGTCCATGATATCGATGGTAATGCCCACATCCCAGTCGCCCTTGGCCGAGCCATCGCTGCGCTGGATATAGGGTTTGAGTTTTACGATAAAACCGAGGTTGCGCAGGATCTGCTGAAACTGCTGCTGCTTGCTGTCACCCCGGTCAATCGCATAGGCATAGGCTTCGACAATTTCACCGCGCTTGCTGATATCAGCCCACAGGGCGGCGTAATTGAAATGGCAGCCATAGGCCTGGCGAACCGTGTAATAAAGGTTCTGCACATCCGCGAAGACCGCAATTTTTTTCACCGGCAAACCTCATGGCGCCCGGGCAGCGGGCACGCGACTGAAAAACAAGGCTGCAGTATGCCAGCCTGCCGGGGGTTTGCGCGGATAAACCGCCCGGCGTGCAATAAGGCACCGAGCGATGAAGTCAAACGTAGGAGTCGTCGTCAGAAAAGAAGCCGTCATCGTCCAGGCCGACGTCTTCAATTCCCGAGCCGCTATTGGCGTATTGCTGGTTGCCGCTGCCCCAGCCAGCGTCGCTGACAGAACCTGGTTGTTCGATGATCTCCTCGACAATCTGCGGCTGCTGATTGTGGTGGAACAGGCTACTGATGCCTTGCGCCAGCATCACGCCGCCCGCCACACCCGCTGCCGTTTTCAGGGCTCCGCCCAAAAAGCCGCTGCCCAATGCTGGGGCCGGCGCCGCTGCTGCTGGTTGAGGGGCCACGACAGGAGCCGCTGCCGGGCCATCACGCCAGCCCCCGGTGCCCGACGTTGGGCCGGGCGTGGGGGCCGATACCCGATCGCCACCGCCAAAAAGTCCCGACAGAAAGCTCCCCCCAGATGGCGCAGGTGCCGCAGCAGCCTTCGCCTGAGCCAGTTCTGCCTGCAATTGCTTGTTCTGCTGGTCGAGTTGCTTGAGCGCAGCCTCTTGCACCAGCAGCGCCTGAGCCATGTAGTACGTTGCCGCAGGCTGACGCGCCAGATGTTCATTGATCCGCGCCTGGGCCTGGGCATCGCGCGGGGCTGATCCTGCCTCGGCCTGCTGCAACCGTGTAAACAACCCGTCAATCAGGCTTTGCTCTTCGCTGTTCATGACAACCTCTTTCGATTGCAGATAGAAACCTGCCCCTTGCATTACGCAGAAGCTCAAACGCGTTATTGGGGCACTACAACCCGTTTCAACAGCATCAGGCCTGCGTGAACTTTTGTTCATCTTGGCGTCTCATCGGTTAAAGTGACGCACCGCTCTTGACTGCTGACAACTGCCAATGAATCCGCTGACTGTTCTTCGCGACTCCCTGTACTTCTTCCAGCGCAATCTGAGCCAGATCGTAACGCTGTGCCTGCCGCTGGTCATCCTTGAAGCTGTGCTGCAGCACATTGTCGACAACGCCGCAGGCCCGGATGCATCGCCCGGTTATGGCCTGGTTGTCGGGCTGCTGCTGTACCCTCTGTACACCGCCGCCCTGATCCTGTTTCTCGATGCCCGCAGCCAGGGCGAAAGCCCGCGCAACCGCGACCTGCTGGCCTCGGCGGTTAATCTTTGGCCCAAGTTCGCCCTGCTCTCGGCAATCAGCACGCTGCTGATCGTGCTGGGGCTGTCGATGTTTTTTATTCCGGGCATTTTCCTCACCGTGGTACTGGCCTTCTCCGAGTACCGACTGGTATTGCGTGGTGATGCTCCGCTGGCGGCCATGAAGTCGAGCTTCACCCTGACCCGCGGGCATTTCTGGCGGATTTTCGTTTGCATACTGGCCGTACTGGGCCCGCTGATGTTGCTCAAGGAATTCAGTTACACCCTGTTTTCCAAGGACGACAACACACTGCTAACGCTGGCACTCGATAGCGCCAACAGCTTCTTGCAGTTGTTTGTTTCCGTCGTACTGTTTCGTTTATTTATGTTGATCAGCGAAAAGTCAGAACTATAAAAACAGAAATTTCCTACACAAAGAACCTTGGAAGGCCGCACTGCCGTCGGGTATGTTCGAGCCTTCCCTGTAACGTTATTAAGTCGAGCTCATGTCACGTTTATTACGCCGCACCGCATCAGGTTTGCTGCTGATCTCAGCGCTGCTGGCATGTCTGGTTTATAGCGTTACATGGCGGCCCGGTGCCCGCGAGGTGCTGCCCCTGACGTGCCCCGGCACCGCCCCGGTGCTGGTACCAGGCCAGGCGCTCAAGGTAATGACGTGGAACATCCAGTACCTGGCCGGCAAGCGCTATGTGTTCTGGTACAACCTGGCTGACGGCAGCGGCCCTGACACCCGCCCCACCCGGGAAGACATGGCTTTCAGCCTTGATGAGGTAGCGCGGGTCATACGTGACGAACGCCCGGATCTCGTGCTGTTGCAGGAAGTCGATGACAACGCCAAGGCCAGCGATTACCAGAACCAGCTGGCCCTGCTGCAAGAACGCCTGATCGACCTTTACCCCTGCAGCACCCAGGCCTTTACCTGGAAGGCCGACTTTGTGCCCGACTGGCATATTTTCGGCAGTGTCGGGCGCTCTCTGGTCACCCTCAGCCGCTTCCAGATCGAACACGCAGAACGTCTGCAATTGCCCCTGGCCGATACCAACTTTCTCAGCCGTCAATTCCAGCCCAGGCCCGCGCTGCTGGTCAACTACCTGCCGCTCAATGATGGCGGGCAACTGGCAGCAATCAATACACAACTGGATGCGCCCTCCGCCAACAACAGCAACCTGCGCCTGCAAATGCAGACTGTCGCCGAACTGGCCGACAAGCTGGAAGGCCAGGGCACGCCGTGGTTGATCGGCGGGGACTTCAACCTGCTGCCCATCGGCCAGTACTTGCGCCTGCCCGAGCCATTGCGCCAGGGCTACTCGCAAGACAGCGAGTTGCACCTGCTCTGGGAAAAGTACCCGATGATCCCCAGCAACCCTGAAGCTACCGGCATCGACCGCGAACTGTGGCTGACCCACTTTCCCAATCTCCCCGACGCGGACGAGCCCGACCGTACGCTCGACTACCTCTTCCACAGCCCCAAGCTGCAGCGCATCGAAGGCTATGTGCGCCAGGAAGACACCCAGACCATCTCCGACCACCTGCCGGTGCTGGCCCGATTGCTGCTGCCTGCAGACTGACCCTGTGGGAGCGAGCCTGCTCGCGAATACAGTCTTCGCGAGCAGGCTCGCTCCCACAGTTGAAACCCAATCAGACGGTTCCCTCCCTCGCTCAGTTTAGCCGCGCCGATTGTTTTTGCCTGAAGTCGTACGATGACGTATAACTACTGGAAATCGATGCCTGTCCACGTGTGGAGAAATTTGATGACTGGTTCAAAGCGTTTCGACAATTACATCGGTGGCGAGTGGGTAACAGCCACTGAATACAGCACCAATATCAACCCCTCCGACCTGAGCGATGTGATTGGCGAATATGCCAAGGCTGACGTCGCCCAGGTCCAGACTGCCATTGATGCGGCACGGGCTGCGTTCCCTGCCTGGTCGACCTCCGGCATCCAGGCGCGCAGCGATGCGCTGGACAAGGTCGGCAGCGAAATCCTCGCCCGCAAGCAAGAACTGGGCACACTGCTGGCTCGCGAAGAAGGCAAGACCCTGCCCGAAGCCATCGGTGAAGTGAGCCGTGCCGGCAATATCTTCAAGTTTTTCGCCGGTGAATGCCTGCGCCTGTCGGGCGATTACCTGCCCTCGGTACGCCCGGGCGTGCATGTGGAGGTCACCCGTGAAGCCCTGGGCGTGGTTGGCCTGATCACGCCATGGAACTTCCCCATCGCCATCCCCGCCTGGAAGATCGCCCCGGCCCTGGCCTATGGCAACTGTGTAGTGTTCAAGCCGGCCGATCTGGTACCGGGTTGCGCCTGGGCACTGGCCGAGATCATTGCTCGCGCAGGCTTCCCGGCAGGCGTGTTCAACCTGGTGATGGGCAGCGGCCGCGTGGTCGGCGACGCTATCGTCAACAGCCCGAAAGTGGACGGTATAAGCTTTACCGGCTCGGTGAGCGTCGGTCGCCAGATCGCCATCAGCTGTGTGTCGCGCCAGGCCAAGGTGCAGCTGGAAATGGGCGGTAAAAACCCACAGGTCATCCTCGACGATGCCGACCTCAAGCAAGCGGTCGAACTGGCGGTGCAGAGTGCGTTTTACTCCACCGGCCAGCGTTGCACCGCCTCCAGCCGCCTGATTGTTACCGCGGGCATCCACGACAAATTCGTCGAGGCGATGGCCGAGCGCATGCGTTCGATCAAGGTCGGGCATGCCTTGCAGGCCGGGATTGATATCGGCCCGGTGGTGTCCCGAGCGCAGCTCGACCAGGATTTGGGTTACATCGACATCGCCCGCAACGAAGGCGCCCGCCTGGTTGCCGGAGGCAGCCTGGTGACCTGCGATACCGAGGGTTATTTCCTGGCCCCGGCCTTGTTTGCCGACAGCACGGCCGACATGCGCATCAGCCGCGAAGAAGTGTTCGGCCCGGTGGCCAATATCATCAAGGTTGCAGACTACGAAGCCGCCCTGGCGATGGCCAATGACACCGAGTTTGGCTTGTCGGCGGGTATTGCCACGACCTCGCTCAAATATGCCAATCACTTCAAGCGTCATTCCCAGGCAGGGATGGTGATGGTCAACCTGCCCACGGCGGGGGTGGATTACCACGTGCCGTTTGGCGGGCGCAAAGGCTCGTCCTATGGCTCGCGGGAGCAGGGCCGCTATGCGCAAGAATTCTACACCGTGGTCAAGACCAGCTATATCGGGTCGTGAAGCTCTACTCACCGCGTTGATGCCATCGCGAGCAAGCCCGCTCCCACAAGAACTGCGCAATTTTTGTGGGAGCGGGCTTGCTCGCGATGCGTACGCCCGGTCGCTACACCTTACGCGGCTTGATCCGCGCCGTGGCTTCGGCCACCAGCGGATCATCGGGCCAGTAATCACTGATATCAACTGACCGCTCTATGGATTGACAGATTGCAACCCCTTAAAAATAAGGCCATTGCCGAATCAATATGCGACACTGATTGACCGTCAACCGATGCGGCACTGATTGACAGAAATCTGAAGGGCACGCCGCTTGATTGACACTCGATCCAGCACGACCTCCGGCATCGGCGGGACAGGATTGACACTTCGTCACGGTAGGTATGCGATAGGACGACTACAACATCCTCATAAAATGAGAAATAAGTTCTGACTCACAAAGTTACCCGCCCACCAAGCCTGCACTTGATCTACGCGGGAATGTGCCCAAAAAGAGACTAAGGGACTTCCCCTACATCCAGCCTTAAAGCGTCGTCATGTGATAGCCACCTGTGGATTAGGCTTCTCGATCTCACTCGCATCAGATCGACAATCCAGCAAGCTTGAGCGACTATCTTAACTCCGCGTACGGTTGTTTTTAGGATGGCAGCCGAACTACCAAGTGTTGCCGTGCAACTCTAGCCGATTGCCGATTGCCGATTGCCGATTGCCGAGCAAAAATCGTAGGAGCAATAAATTCAGTGAAAGAATTCACCAACCTGGTATCAAATATTGCCGTATTTCACGATGAGGAAAGACATTTCCTCGAGGCCTTGACACGTTGGAATTATTTTCCAAATCAAAAAGATTCCGCAACCGAATTACCCCCATGCTTTTCAACAAGTAGATTCACTCCAGAAATTGCTGAAGAGCTAGCAGCCATTAATTTAAGCCGAGAGAGAAAAACCTACTGGTTCGACCTTGTGGAATACAAGGCCACACGTTTCAACAATGTTCCACGGGTACTCAGCCTTATACATCCCCTCGCCTACGCAAGGATATATTCAAACCTGAAGAAAAACAGACTAGAAATATTCGAATCGATGAAAGATGAAAACAGCGTCATCACTGCCGAACAGCATAATGATGGCCGCATGTTTATCATGAATTATGAAGACCATGAAACAAAAACAAAAAACACTTTGGAACTTAGTTTTGGTGCGAGTTTTCGAGCTCATGCTGACGTAGCCAATTGCTTTGGCTCGATCTACACACATTCTCTAGAATGGGCCATTCAAGGTTATGAAAAGGCCAAAGAGCGGCTACAAGAACGTGGAGGAGAAAAGCACTGGAGCTCGACCCTAGACATATCGCTGCGCAACGCAAAACGCAACGAGACTTCCGGCCTACCTGTTGGCCCTAGCTCCTCAAGCATTGCGGTGGAAATAGTTCTGGCTGCGGTTGATAGAGAGCTCGCGGGAAAGTTTCGCTTTGTACGTTACATTGATGATTATACGGCCTATTGCGAAACACATATTCAGGCTCAGGAATTCATTCGTGCCCTGAGCATCGCCCTATCTCGATATCGTTTAACGCTCAATCTCAGCAAAACAAAAATAACCGAGCTACCGGAACCGCTGGTGGACTCCTGGGTTACCAAATTAGCTAATGCCACCCCGTGGAGAACCGATTCCAACGGAGTCTTGACCCTCTTCACTCATGAGGCCATAAATTTTCTTGACTATGCCGTACATTTAAACCGGGCAGTGCCTGATGGTAGTGTATTGAAGCTAGCTGCAGGACTAATTTGCCATAGAGCTCAGGGTGATACAGCCGCCACAGTATTTCAATACATTCTTAGCCTAAGCTGGCACTTCCCAATACTCTTGCCACTTCTTGAAAAGATCGACGCCACTTCGGACTACTATGACAAAGAGGCCGTCACTGCAAAGCTCAATGGAATCCTCGAAACCAATGCGTTACATCGCCGTTCGGACGGCATGTGCTGGGCGCTTTATTATTTGAAGCAGCTAAGCTCACGCCCAACTGCTGAAAACATCGACTTGGTTATTCAGACGAATGATGCAACAGCGATTGCTCTGCTCAGTATTTTCGAATCCGCTACAGATGCTGTAGTTGCGCATGCTCGCCAGGTGATTGAAAACTGCACCCTGTACGAACTTGATCAAAACTGGATTCTGCTTTATCAGCTTTTCCTCCATGAAAAGATAGAGAATCCCTACGTGGATGATCCTACCTTCGAAATCCTTAAAAAGCATGACGTCCAGTTCCTCAACCCACCTAAGAAAGCTTCCAAGGCTGAAGACTACTGCTTCTATTACTCGTACCCATTTAGAGAAGAAAATGAATCACCGGTAGGGTTCCAGGATTACCTAGACGGGAAGTATTGACCGGCGGCTTTTTTACAGAAGGCACGTTTGCCGTGCCATTTCTGCCGTCAGGCTTTGACCCGAGTAGGCCTTAACCCTCAGAGCTCCTGCCAATGTGAGAAGCGCCCTCCACTGTCGCTTCTCGCCCGACGTTGCAGAGCTGTTCGAGAATTCATCCAAGATGGTTAATATTCAAGCTGTCACTCCTCCTCCTGATGAGTCAGAAAATCAAAGGTGGTAAGCGTGTCGCAGTTTAGGCAGTGGTACATACTCGACGCGTCTTGAAAGTGCATGCCGCAGAAGCTTCCGCAGAAAGGGCAGCACTCGTTCCATTCCAGGTTGCCCCAACTCCAGACGCCGAGATACTCGGGCACGCCATCCCGATCATTACCGATGACTTCGAAAGAATCGTCGGTCGTACCGACAAAACCATCGATGCCGAAATGCTCGAGGATCGGCAAGATGTCCGAAGGATCCAGATCGAACCATTCGCCAGTACGACGAAGGTGAGAGAAGTTCTGATGGATCTCCTTCTCCAGTCGCACGTCATCGTCTGTACGAATCCACCCCAGAAGTAAAAGCTTCCTCGGATTCCCGGTTTGAAGGCCTTTTCTGCGGCGCTCGATGTCCTTGGCCCGACCTATCTTGACCTTCTCATTACTATCTTCAATGAAAAAATAGATCATTTCCGCTCCTTTCTTACGCCTGCGATTCCCTGTCTTTCAGCATCGGCAAAAAGATCTTCTGCCCTAGTGATTTATTAGTGCATGCAGCAGGGGCCATCGTTATTATTGGTCGCATTCCTTTGCTCAGCGTAATGTACCCAAATAGGGCCATTGAGCCCAAAAACGATGGTTAATGTCCCGTATTGGGAACATTAACGTTCCAAGTCATAGCCACATACACCATCGCACGGCCCTAGGACGGCAATTGACTCTCTGATTCGCGGGCCTCATGGCGAGCCCAGCGCAAGGTAGCTATCGACATGAATTGCCTAATCGCCAGCGCTCCCCGTTCATTTCTGGCTTTCGAGCCAGGTAGGGTCAGTGCCGCCTCTACCTTGGCACGACTCGCTTCGTACATTGCAAATGCGTTGAACTCACAGTCAAGCAGCACCAAGAGCACAGTATCGAAGGGTTGCCGTAGATCAATTGCACCCATACGCCCTGTAATCTTTTGCGGGTTCAGGATACAGCGGCCCTTGATCTGGATTCTCGCGACGCCATCTTCCAGCGTCTCTGTAGCGTCGTAACCTGCCTGCCTTGCAGGATGTAGTAACAGGCCGAGTCTAGTAGCAGCTTCGTACTCTGCGACCTCACCGGTGACGCCCAGCGGCTTGCCGGTTAGGCAGTAGAATCTGCGCGCTAGCACCTTGGCGTCTTTCAGAATCTCTAGGATTTCCTCCTGAATCAATGCCGCCTGCAGGGGCACGTTGCAATTGGGTTCAGTCATCCGCGAATGCTTCCAAGGCAGCGAGTAGGCTCGCTAGCTCAGTAAGGTTTCCAATGATGTACTCATAGAACGCATAGCAAATGTCAAAAATCGAAATCACAGACTATGTATTCATTCTCTTGAAAGCTCCAATGACAGAAGCCACCATTAGAGTAGCTTCTGTCAGCGAAAACCTATTTTTTTGAAGACTTGCTAGGTTTCAAGTCGGGATTATTTCCTTGCGTGTCTTTATTGTCACGACGACGCTTATCAACTTCGCCGGTTGATTTGGCAATCGGTTTTGGGCCTGGTTTAAGCGCCATAAAATCTCTCCTTGATGTTAATATTATTTTAGTTGCTGCAGGATCATCCTATTGGTACTGAAGAATACTTTCAATAGGTAAGAGATGCTTGATTTTAGCTATGTGAAAAATTGAATTAGGCTTGACTCATTTACTGGAAATCTAACGGCATGTAACGTGTTGATTTTACGTTCATTGGTGCCATCTTGCAGGTAGCACTGTACCTCCAGAATCATTCGAGCATCGCCAGGGCGCACCGGGCTGCTACCCAGCCCTGAGCGTCGTGTAACTCTGCTTCATCAGGTCTCTGCGTATCGCCTAGCTAGGCCAGCTCGCCGGAGAACTCCCTTCCCCCATCGACCACTAACTTCATCCAAAACATTCATCTCCTTGCCAGCCGTCACATGCTGTGACTGAACGAATAGGTCATCGGTGAATTCTCCGAGCTGTCGCAGATCCATCAGCAGAACCTCCTTGCTGTACTTGAAGCCCGGTCGCAACAGACAATTGAGAGCCCGCAATGTACCTCCTACCAGACCTTGATTGTCCATACTCGGGCTACCTTCGTGATATGAATCAAACCTCAACTAAAAGCATTGTTGCGACTTTGGCTAAAATCAAAAAAACCAGAAGTGCGAATCATTATTAAAAATAATACAAATAGAGTTCGAATTGAAACTTACAAGGCTATCAATCGACGCAACCTGTAACAAATAAGATTCAATAATAGAGCCTGTCTGCCGATAGATCTTCTGATCAATGGCACGCCTCAAGGTTAACCAGATCTACCCCCACTTAAGAGAAAATGCTATGACTTGGTTCCTGAATCTACGCCTTGCGGCAAAGCTGTCGGTTTCATTTTTGATATGTGCACTGATAACTGTTGCGATTGGGTTGGTTGGGATGAATGGCAACTCCCGGCTGGGCGATATGATTTCGTCAGTATTTAGCAACAACATTACCTCAATTAATAAAGTTAACGAGGCGCTTCAGCAAATAATTTATCACAATAGAGATCTTTATCTTTTGCTTTCACAAAAAGCGGGCAATGCTCCTGAGAGTGAATTGGCCGCGACTCAAAAATCTATATCTGATCGCCAGGCAGCTGTCGAAAAGTCATTCGCCACTTATCGCAGCACTCCACAACGCGAAGACGAGAAGGCTTTGAGTGATAAGTTCGATATTGACTGGCCTTCATATATCAAAGCAGGCGAGAAATATATCAACCTTGTACGAGCTGGCGACCTGCCTCAAGCAAGGCTGGCCCTGGCGGGTGATGTAACCGAAAAATATAGTGCTGCTGAGAAAGAAATGTTAGGAATCATCGCATCCAATAATGACCAAGCCGATGATCAGCAGATAGCTAGTGAAAGCTTGATTCAGAGTTCAAGGATTACGCTGCTTTTGGGTATGGTGATTGCTTTCGTTCTGGCAATGGGCCTAGGCCTTCTGATCACGCGCCTTATCACGCGACCACTGGCATATGCCGTCTCGGCTGCTGAACGCGTTGCAGGTGGAGATCTTACGCAGCGTATTGAGCCGGGTAGCCAGGACGAAACGGGGCAATTGCTGTCTTCGTTGGCTGAAATGCAGACGAGCCTTCGGAATACTATTCAAAATATATCGAGCGCCTCAGATCAGCTGGCTTCCGCTGCAGAAGAGTTGAGTGTGGTCACCGACGAAAGCACACGTGGCCTCACTCAACAAAACAGTGAAATTGAACAGGCTGCTACCGCCGTAAACGAAATGACAGCAGCCGTCGACGAGGTGGCTCGTAACGCTGTTTCTACCGCAGAAATATCGCAACGTACCAATCAGGACGCGATCTCGGGCAAGAGCAAGGTTGGAGAAGCGGTTCTGGCAATTGAGGACATGGTTGGCGAAATCAATTCGTCGAGCTCGCAAGTTCAGGAACTCGCTCATCAGACGAAAGAAATCAGCAAGGTGCTTGAAGTTATTAGGTCGATTGCTGATCAAACCAACCTCCTGGCTTTGAATGCGGCCATTGAAGCTGCTCGAGCAGGCGAACAAGGTCGTGGCTTTGCAGTGGTGGCTGACGAGGTCAGAGCTTTGGCTCATCGCACCCAGTCCTCTACTATCGAAATTGAGGGGATGATTAACACCGCACAAACAAGCGCGACCTCGGTAGTGGAAACAATGAGCAAGAGTCAGCTCCAGGCAGGTAACACACGTCAGCTTGCGCAGGCCGCAGGCGTAGCACTGGAATCGATCACTGAGGGTGTAGCTGCAATCACAGAGCGCAATCTGGTAATCGCAAGCGCGTCAGAAGAACAGGCACAGGTTGCTCGTGAGGTGGATCGTAACCTCGTCAACATTCAAAGTTTGTCAGCTCAAACTGCTACAGGAGCACATCAGACAAATGCTTCGAGCCACGAGCTCTCAAGGCTTGCAGTATCCTTCAACCAGTTGGTAGCCAAATTTAAGCTTTAGATCCCACAGAAAAGTGCGCTTTTGCTGGCGCACTTTTCATCTTACTAAGCACGTACGGGATAACCCGGCGTTCTGAAACGGCCATTACGTAACCCCCCTCTTCATCTAGCTGCAAGGGCTCGTGCAGGTGACACGCGCAATCGCGGCAACACGCATACCTGTGAGATGCTTCATCTCTAACCAGGACATGAAATCCGTTTCAAATTGCAGAATAAAACTTCTGCCCTGTTCGCGACTCAACTGACGTAGTCACTGAAGGATTGCACATGATTGCTCGTTGGCGTTGGGTAACGAATCAACTCACCAAACGGCTGTGGTTCAGAGCCTCCCTATTCTCCCTTCTAGGGGTGGCTACGGCACTGCTCGCTGTTGTATTCAAAGACTTCATTCCGGAGTCATTGCCAGCGCGTATCGGTGCAGATGCCGTAGACAAAATTCTGGGGATCATTGCCTCCAGCATGCTGGCAGTCACAACCTTTTCGTTAAGCACGATGGTCACCGCTTACGGTGCCGCGAGTAGCGGAGTGACACCGCGCGCCACCACCTTGGTAATGGAAGACACCACGACCCAAAATGCCCTTGCCACGTTTATAGGTTCATTCCTATTTAGCCTGGTAGGGATCATCGCGTTGAGCACGGGGGCTTATGGCACGCAAGGTCGGGTGTTGCTGTTCGCAGTGACGATAATTGTGGTGATCTTGATCGTTTACACCCTCTTGCGCTGGATCGATCACCTCTCAAAACTCGGACGGGTGGGAGAAACCATCGACCGCGTCGAGAAGGCTGCGATAACGGCAATCACTCAACGAGTTCAGTGGCCATACTTAGGCGGTTCAGCTTACCCGACCGATCTTTCGCTACCTCCTGGCGCAATCACAGTCAAAAGTGAGCTAACAGGCTATGTGCAACATATTGATGTGAGCGCACTTGGAGCCATCGCGCAGGACGATCAAATACAGATTTATCTGGAGGTGCTTCCGGGGACATTTGTGCACGAAGGAATGCCACTGCTCCACATTGTGAGCTTGGGCAACACGAGGGGCGGTGATACCGATACTACAAGAGAGAAGGTTCTAGCGACCCTGACCTTCGGCGTCCGTCGAACCTTTGAAAATGATCCACGCTTCGGACTTTGTGTGCTCTCGGAAATCGCTTCTCGCGCCTTATCGCCTGCGGTGAACGACCCAGGGACAGCCATCGATGTCATTGGCCGGGGAGTGAGGACTTTAACTTGCTGGAGCAAGCCTCACGTCCCTAGCTCGCAAACGGATCAAGGGTGTAAACAGGTCTTTCTCCGAGGATTGACGGTTGATGATCTGTTCGATGATTTTTTTGCCCCGATCAGCAGGGATGGTGCAGCTTTGCTGGAAGTTAACGTGCGCCTGTTGAAAGCCCTCATCAGTCTCGCTGAAATAAACCCAGCGATCTTTAAAGATGCCTGCGACAGGCACGTGGATCTTCTGATGGCTCGTGCAGAGTCCACGTTAGCGCTGCAGCATGAGAAGGATCAACTTAGCTCACTGGCTAGAACGATCACGCGGTAGGCTTATTGAGTTGGATTCTTTGGCTTAGTGGCAGCTTCTGCACTCTCGAGAAAGCCTCGCGCCAATTGCTGATACAACTCAGGGCCCATTCTTGAACTGACAGCCTTGGCGATCAGGGCTACCGCCATGAGACTGATCACCATACTGTGGCTATCAATCATCTCCATCACAATGATTGCGGAGGTGATTGGCGACTGAGTGACGGCAGCCAGAAAACCAACCATGCAGAGTGCAATAGTGGGCTGCGCTGCCAGATGGAATAGCTCTGCGGTATTGGCGCCCACTGCTGCCCCTACAGCAAGCGAAGGGGCAAAAATACCTCCTGGAATACCAGAGAAGTAGGTCACTACGGTCGCTAAGAATCGGGTGATGGGGGCGTGCCATGGCAGGACTACATCAGATGCGATGACCTGAGAGGTAATGCCGTAGCCACTACCGAACGACATTCCGCCGCTCAGCCAACCCAATATAGCGACGACCAATCCACAGATGCCGGCAAACCACACCGGGTGCAGACGCCGCCACTGCCAGATGATGAAGTGTGGATGCCGCTGCGGCCATAACAACATTCGACTAAATAAACCACCCAAAAGCCCACAACCAATTCCTATGACTAATGCCGGGACGACTATGTCGAGGTTGATGTCCTGAATGCCGAAGTGACCGAAATAGTTGTAGTTTCCTTGCAAGGCAATGGCAACCATCCCAGAGAGAATGATGGTACTTAGAAGAACACCGCTGGTACGGGTCTCCAGCTTGCGTCCCAGCTCTTCTACCGCGAATGCGATTCCTGCCAAGGGCGTATTAAATGCAGCCGCAATACCCGCTGCACCTCCCGCCAGAATGAGATCCTCGCTGCGTACGATTCGCGCGTTTGGCAGGAAACGGTGAAAGAAATGCATGATGGATGCCGCAACCTGAACTGAGGGGCCTTCACGCCCCGCCGAAAAGCCACCCGTCAGCGCCAGAGTGCCAAGGCTTATCTTGGCGAAAGCAATACGCAGTGAAACCAATTTATTAATGGGCTTACCTTGACGGGCAAGGCGTGTTGCTGCGATCACCTGCGGAATCCCGCTGCCTTGCGCACCCACGAAAAAGCGCGTTGTCAGCCAAACTACGAGCATGCCGATCAGTGGGGTGTAAATAAAAGGCAGCCATGCTCGCTCAGCGGTGTGTTGCGCAAACTGCGCCAGGGCTATATCGGCTAGCCTTGCAAAAGCCACCACCAGCAGCCCGGCAATGGTTGCTGCAATCCATAGCGTTACCCTGGTGCGCCAGCGCATGGATGCGAAGCCTCGGCGTAACAGCATTATCGGCTTGATCACCCGAGGGGCTCCCCTTGAAGTCGCTGTATTGACCGCAAGACTAACCAAATAAGCAGCTTGTTCCAAACAGCTTTGGCGGGGCGGCTCGACAGGCTTCGTTTGCGCCCATGGGTATTCACCTATCCATTGAGAGGACTAATACCTCCAAAAAACCGGCGTGATGAGTACCAGCACCGTGAGTATCTCCAACCGTCCCAGCAGCATGCCGATGGTGAGCAACCATTTTGCTGCGTCAGGTAATGATGAGAAGTTACCAGCGGGCCCGATGATTGTGCCCAAGCCTGGCCCCACGTTGCACACTGCAGTAGCAGCGCCGCTCAATGCTGTCGTCCAATCTAGCCCGATCAGAGAGAGTCCTAGGGCGATCACTGCAATGGTGATGGTGAAGAAGAATGAGAAGGTCAAAAGCGACCGTAAGATCTCTTCGTCAACCGGATGGCCGTTGTACTTTTTCCGAATCACCGCACGAGGGTGGATCAACTGCTTCAGGCTACTCACTAATAGAGCACCAGCAACCTGGAAGCGGAAAATTTTAAGGCCTCCAGCTGTTGAGCCTGAACACCCACCGACGAAGGTCAGATAGAAAAAAAGCAAGACCGCGAAGCTGCCCCACAAGGTGTAATCGCCTACAGCAACTCCTGTGGTTGTGACGACCGACG
Source organism: Pseudomonas sp. CCC4.1 (assembly GCF_035019225.1). Taxonomy (NCBI): domain Bacteria; kingdom Pseudomonadati; phylum Pseudomonadota; class Gammaproteobacteria; order Pseudomonadales; family Pseudomonadaceae; genus Pseudomonas; species Pseudomonas sp. CCC4.1. The sequence continues at coordinate 18,116 of NZ_JASJWL010000065.1, forward strand.
TCACATTGACCGCCACGATACGAAACGCATCCCACCATCCGTAGTCGCTGTGAAAACACAGCCATGTCCCCACCGATAGCCAAGTAACAATCAGGAAACCAATAAACCCGCGTACTTGGTGATCCTTGAGCAGTGCACGTCGATTGCCGCGCAATGTCGCGACATAGAGGGTAAACGGCAGGCTGCCCAGAATCATGATGACCACGGCTATCCAGTGAATCGCTGGCTGCGTCCAATGCCCAAGCGAGGCGTCCGAAGTAGAGAATCCACCAGTAGAGATCAACGACATGGCGTGGTTGACCGCTTCAAACGCCGTCATCCCAGCGATCCAAAGTGCTAATGCCCCGGCGCCAGTCAGCCCCAAATAAAGAAAGAGAATGTACTTGGCTGCCACATGTGAACGCGGTGTTACTTTCTCCGACCAGTCTGAAGACTCTGTCTGGAAGAGGCGCATGCCACCCACTCGCAGCAGTGGAAGGATCGCCACTGCCATGCCGATGAAGCCGATACCACCTAGCCAGTGCAGCATCGAGCGCCAGATCAACAATCCAGGTGAAGCGGTATCCAAACCACTCAAGACAGTTGAGCCCGTAGTTGTAATGCCGGACATCGTTTCAAAAAAAGCGTCGGTGTAACTGATGTTGCTGATGAACACCATCGGCAGCGCCGCGAAGGTACACACCACAACCCAACTACCGGTCGTCAGCAGGTACATATCCCTAGGACGAAGCTGGGCATGATATGGGGCGCCTCGCACTATCAACAGGAGGCCACTGATGAAGGTAATCAAGCTCGACCAGAGGAAGGCCGACAGGTCATCGCTACGCTCATAGGCAACCAGCGTGATCATGGGTATAGCCATGCTCACAGCCAGCGTGATTAAAAAGATACCTAAGATGAAGCCGACAAGCCTGAGTACAGCGGAGGACATGAGGTTAGCCTGCCAAAATCACCGCCGCGAAGTATCCGATGGCTAAGATTCAATGCGTGTAAATTTTGCGTAAAAAAATCGCGACCTCACTGAAAAGGGACGGCAGTATGCCGCCAGAATCACAAGGACATATCGGCTTTTTATTTACATAACCGTATGCGCATCCTTTGATTGTCAGGGCAAAACGGAGCCCTGCTTTCGTGGCGCTGATTCAAGCGGCGTTCACCAGAAGTTTGGAAAGCTTGTTAGGATAGGATTCTTATATCTCGTTTTACCATAGGAACAGCGGGGCTAACGGCCATTGCACGTTATAGCGTGCCACAACCAAGGAGGCTCTCATGGGCCGATCACCTGGCGATGATCTACCGGAAAAACCTCATCAAACCAGTGAGGATGGCATTCCTGCTCCTAGCGGAGCTGCCAATCTAATCGACACCGACTATGTCATCGGGCAAGACAATATCAAGGGCGAGTTTTCGTTCTCCCTCGATATTCACGGCAAAGTCTTCATTATCTCATCCGCCACGATCTTGCTATTCGTGATTATGACGCTCGCACTTCAGAATGAGGTTGAGCCGCTGTTTAGCGCTATTCGAAATTGGTTAACTGGCAATCTCGCCTGGCTGTTCATGAGCATCGCGAACATATTTGTGGTGCTCTGCATCGCGCTAATTTTCTCCCCGCTGGGAAAGGTTCGCTTGGGAGGTAGAGATGCCAAACCAGACCATAGCTATGTGGGCTGGTTCTCCATGCTTTTCGCTGCGGGAATGGGCATCGGCTTGATGTTCTACGGCGTGGCCGAACCCATGTCGCATTATCAGGCATCCATGGGCGGTGTGACCCTCGATGCAAGTGGTGCGCGCACTGACTGGGCACCATTAGGGGGAGCAGCGGGCGATGCTAAGGCATCCGCCGACTTGGCAATGGCTGCCACTATCTTCCACTGGGGGCTCCATCCCTGGGCGATATACGCAATTGTTGCTTTATCCCTGGCGCTATTCTCTTACAACAAAGGCTTACCACTCTCTATACGGTCGATCTTCTATCCATTGCTAGGCGAGCGCGTCTGGGGATGGCCAGGGCACATGATCGATATCTTGGCGGTGTTTGCCACCTTATTTGGACTGGCGACCTCCTTAGGGATAGGAGCAGAGCAGGCAGCAGCAGGGATTGAATATCTCTTCGGTATTAAGTCCACGAATTTAAGCAAGGTAGTGCTAATCGTTGGTATCACCTTAATTGCGCTCTGGTCGGTACTCGCTGGCTTGGACAAGGGCGTCAAGATGCTATCTCAGATCAATATGGGCCTCGCATTGCTACTGCTAGTGTTCATCATTGTTGTTGGGCCCACCTTGGCGATCTTCACTGGGTTCTTTAAAAATCTGGTGACGTATGCTGAGTACCTTCCAGCGCTTTCCAATCCTTTTGGACGCACGGACGCTGAGTTCACTCAAGGCTGGACTGCATTTTATTGGGCATGGTGGATTAGCTGGTCTCCCTTCGTGGGGATGTTCATTGCGCGCGTCAGCCGTGGCCGAACGGTCAGAGAGTTTCTGATCTCGGTGTTGCTAGTACCTACTGTGGTGTCGGTATTATGGATGACGACTTTTGGTGGTACTGCCATTGACCAGGCGACAGTACAAAACTTGGTTGGCGTAAAGGATGCCGTACTGGAGCTGAAGCTGTTCGCCATGCTAGGAGAGCTGCCCCTCAAGGAAATTACTTCGTTCTTGGGCATTGTTCTCGTCATCGTGTTTTTCATCACCTCTTCGGACTCTGGTTCCTTGGTCATTGACACTATTACAGCAGGGGGCAAGGTCGATGCGCCCGTTCCGCAACGTGTGTTTTGGGCTGTCATCGAGGGAGTGATTGCCATTGCGCTGTTGTTAGGCGGCGGCCTTGTGGCACTGCAGGCCATGGCGGTATCTACGGGCCTGCCTTTCGCACTCGTATTGGCGCTGGGTTGCGTATCCCTTGTTAAAGGACTGATGTCCGAGCCCCGCTAGCGGCTATGAGGAAAGCGACTGCTGGAACCATGGAGATCTTCTGACAGATTGTTGAGGCTCCTGAGGAGCCTCCTATCCGAGGCATGTCGAGCGACCGCGCTCAGAGCGCAGAGCATTCAGTCCCATAGCGCACCAATTGGTGTCTCAGGTGAATAGTGGGTAGCTATCTGCGCTTGTAGCAGCTCAGCGGTCGCGAGGGCATCGGTTAACGCATGATGCCCTTGATAGGCTGGAAGGTTATAGCGCGCGCGGCTGTCGGCCAAACGTATGGATGTCTGCGGGCGGCGCATTAGCCTGGCAATCCAACTTTGCTTTTGCCGATGCATCCTGGCCTCCAATTGCATAGTGTCCACAACTGGAAAACTCAGGCCTTCTCCGAGGTGCCTATGCAGTGCTGCATCAAGGAACTCACGCTCGATATTGCGGTAATGGACGACAATCACTTTGCCAGCCATGGCCTGCAGAAGTGGCTCCAGAACTTCAGGCAGCGAGGGAGCATTCAAAATCTCCGCGTGGGTAATGTGGTGGAAGGTGACTGACTTTTCACTCAGTTCTGATGATGGGTTTAGCACCCAATACGCGGCCTTGCTGCAATAGATGCGCTTTAAGGTGAATGGCACCAAACCAATACTGACAATACTGTGATCCTGCGCATTGAGTCCGGTTGTCTCCATATCCATCGCAAGAAATTGCACGCTTTCAATCAGGGTGTGTGGTGAGACGACGCCGGCCTGATAAAACGTACTCAAGCAAGAATTAGCCGCCTTCTGCTCCAATGTCCGGAACATGGCTGGCCAGTTCGGCGGGTAATCCGGTTCCACCTTAAACCCATTCATTTTGACGTACGGCCCTTTGGCGGGTAGCGGAAGCGCAAAAAATTCTGGCCGTTACTCAAGACCTGGAAGGCCTCTTTGAGATTGTGTCGCTCGCTATTAGAGAAGCGTTCAGGCTCGACATAATTATTGGGCGTTTCTCCCTGCTCGAGCGCCTCTACCTGATGCCTGATCCGCACCATGGAGAGGAACTCCAGCGCATAGCGCAGGTGCTTAAGTGCTTCGGGCGGCATGATATTAGCGCTAGTGATTGCATCGATACGATCAAACGAGTTCTGCGCGGTACTGCCGCAAGCTAGAGAATGGATGCGAATGAGGTCAGTGAGCGGTGCGGTACCTCGACCTTTGAGATTGATGATTCTCTTCTGTTGCCCATCTGTCTCGACGACAAAGGTACGAAAAAATCCCAGGGGGGGTGTCCGGTTGAGCGCAATCCTTGCCATGGCGTTGAGAAATCCGGGATGTAGACTGGATTTTTGAGCACACAGGACTTTGAGCTCTTGCACCAGCGAGAGCTGGCCAAATACGCCATCCAGATCGAAAAAGATGCAGCTGTTGAGTAAGGTTGTCGGGTTTGGCTTCTCGATCCACTGATCAAAATAGCTGCGCCAAACCTTCAAAGGCTGGCGCCATTGATCGTTCGTCGCCATGACGCCGCCCTTACAGTAGCTGTACCCACACGCGGCGAGGCCATCGCACACAAACGATGCAAGGCTACGGAAATACGCGTCATGCGAGGAGGGATCGAATCGATCATCTAGCACCAAGGCGTTATCTTGATCGCTTATCAGCAGTTGCTCATCGCGCGCCATGGAGCCCAGTACCATGAAGCAATAAGGTACTGGTGGAGGGCCAAGTTTTTTTTCCGCAAGCTCCAGCAGGCGTTGCGTGAAAGCCCTGCCGATTCCAGAGATAGCGCTGCCGATCATGTGCGCGGTCGCGCCATCTCGCACCATGCGGATGTACGTTCCTCGTAGGTCTCGTAAGAGCGACTTTAAGCCGTCGACTGACGTCTGGTTAGATATTCTGTTGACCAGGTACAAGCTACTGTGGGACTCGTACCGAATAATATCTGACAGGTTAATTACGCCAATTGGGCGGCCCTGGTTGAGAACCGGCAGGTGATGGATATTGCGGCGTAGCATGACAAGCATGGCCTCAAAGCCTGAATCATCAGCATTTATGGTCACTGGATCTGTAGTCATAACGGCGCTGATGGGCGTTTCGCCGGCATTCCTTCCGGCAGCGACGACCCGCGTGCGAAGATCTCTGTCGGTCACAATGCCCTGGGTGTCTCCTGCCTGCAGTCCCGCTGGCGACATGACCACGACACAAGCAACGCGTTGTTCGGTCATTAGTCTTGCAGCCTCGAGAACGGTGGTATCCGACGTAACCCATACTAACGAGCGTGACAGCAAGGCTCGGCATTTTAGCTGGATCAGTTCGCTCGACCGTCCTTGTGCCTCGACGGCAGACTTGAGCCTAGAGTGCCCTTCAGCTTCAACGAAATCCGCAAAGGCGTCATGCTGTGCGCATAGATCGGCAAAGACGTCGGCGGGGATGTAGTAGATCAGGCTGTCTTCAAGTGCTCTCGCAGGAAAGCGGACTTTGTTGCTGCGTAAAAGCCCTGCCTGGCCAAAGATATCGCCTTCGACAAGTCGGTTGTAGAGTTCACCGTTGCGTCGATAAATCTCCACTGCTCCGCTGCGCACATAGTGCAAATCCTGGATCACTGCACCCGCTTCCAGGATGTCGCTGCCAGCCTTGAAGTAACGCACATCAACTCGCCGTGCCATTGCATCTACCGTCTCTCTGGGCAACTGATCAAACGGGGCGAATCGATAAAGATGGTCGCTGATCTCCTGCATCTCGGCTTGCATGGAACCTCGGTATGCTAGGCAAGGGTAAGATCGCCAATAGGTGAATGTCGAAAGTTTTTGATCGCTTGAAAAGCGTATCAGATACGTCCTTAAGGGTCTTAAGATTAAGGCAGCCGTGCCATGGGTAAGTATGCCAGTCCATTCAGCGCGAAACTTTCATGCTGAAAAAGTCGCATCCGAGTGGTTGGTACGGAGTCGCGGTTAAGAGGACATCTCGGCAGCTTTTGGCGCAAAGCACGATGACCAAACCTCGCCAAACGATGTTCCGGCCACAGGATTTCAATCAGGGAGAAACTCTGTGGCCGGCTCGCGTTCGATTAACTGGAAATCGTGGCGGGCGCAGCGACAGGAGCAGCGCTGCGTCGCAAAATCAGGACGCCACCGATTGCAGCCAGCGTCGAACCGATCAACACACCGACTTTTACCTCGTCAATCAGGTGAGCTGATCCAGCAAACGCCAGGTTTCCGATGAACAGGCTCATGGTGAAGCCGATGCCGCACAAGAGTGCAACGCCGTATAGCTGCGCCCAATTGCTGCCTTCCGGTAGTTTGGCCAAGCCTATACGAATGGCCACAGCAGCCAATAGGAAAATGCCAACTTGCTTGCCTACCAACAGACCGAGCGCTACACCCAGCGGAACCGGATCGACTAGGTTCTCCATAGAAATGCCGGCAAGTGAAACACCCGCATTGGCGAAGCCGAAAATCGGCACCACAGCGAACGCTACCCACATGTGCAGCTTCTCTTCTAGGAACAGCAGTGGAGACCTAGCTTCCTCTTCAGGCTTGCCCATTGGAACGCACAGCGCTACAGCGACACCCGCAAGGGTGGCGTGCACTCCCGATTGCAGCACGAAGAACCACAGCACACCACCTACCAGCAGATACGGGAACAATCGTCTGACACCCAATCGATTCATTGCGATCAGAATGGCCAGCGTTGCGAGCGATGCCAGCAACATGGGCATGGAAAGACCAGTGGTGTAGAAAAAGGCAATGATGACTACAGCACCTAGGTCGTCAATGATCGCCAAGGCGGCGAGGAAGACCTTCAGCGACGTAGGGACTCGCTTACCTAGGAGCGACAAGACGCCCAGGGCGAACGCGATGTCGGTAGCGGCTGGGATAGCCCACCCCTTCAAGGTCTCAGAATTACCCCAATTGATTGCGATGTAGATCAACGCAGGCACAACCATGCCGCCTAAAGCACCAAATCCAGGCAAAGCACGCTGGCCCCAAGTGGAGAGCCCCCCGGCCAGAACCTCTCTTTTGATCTCGAGTCCGACCATCAGGAAGAAGATCGCCATCAGGCCATCATTGACCCAATGCTCGACAGACATGCCCAACCAAACGCTATGCAAGGCTGCAAAATAACCTTGAGAGAGAGGCGAATTGGCCACAATCAGAGCCGCGAGTGCTGCGCCCATCAGTACAAGACCGCCAGCGGATTCCGACGACAGGAAGCGAGCTAAAATTGCAGCTGCTCTTGGGGTTTCTGCAGGAGTTCTATTGTCGGTCATCAGTGTCCTAGCGCTTCGATCTAAAGAGAATATTTTAACATCCGAGGTATACCACTGCGGGTGTCCAAATAGCCTGTAACGATTATTGTCACAGGCGAAAATCAGCCTACAGCCTGTTCAACTAAGCCCATGGCGCGGGCTTTTTCACGAGATTGAGGAGCACGCCCAAGCGGATAAAGCCTCACTTTTATATCTCCTCAGCGAGTACCAATCATTTGGTAGGACAGAAGCCCGGCAGCGGTCATCGCTAACGAGCCTGCAACGTGCAACGAAATTGAGCCAAACGCCCAGACCAGTCTGCCCTCCTGAATCAAGGCAACGGTCTCGGCAGAAAATGTGGAAAAGGTGGTAAGCCCACCACAGAAGCCCGTGACGATTAGGAGACGCCACTCTGGACTGAGGGTAGGAGAAGCGGCCAAGAAGGCGATGGCCAGGCCGATGATGTAGCCCCCAACCATGTTCGCGACCACAGTACCTGGCGGGATCGTCGGGAAAAGAGCATTCAGCTTCATGCCCAGCAGCCAGCGCAACCAGGCTCCAAGTGAAGCGCCAACGGCAATGACGATTAATGACTTCAGCACGGAGAGTCCTCCTCATCAGATCTGAGTGGACTAACTGGCAAGCGGCTCGCGCTGAAGGAAAAGGGAAACTCGAAGGGTAAGATCATAGCCTGTCCTAAATTGGAGGACAGGGAGACACACCTACGCACCCTGTCCAGGGTTCACGTAGGCATCATCAGCACGAAGGCGGTTAAAGGAGGAATGCCATCTCCTGTTCTGATCCTATAGCATCAGCGCCAATGGCATCAAGAGCAGCTATACGCGAGCGATCTGAAGGCCCCTTCGGCCAGGCAAGATGGTTGATCAATGATCCAGGCAGGGGTCGCCCCTTCGCCCAACCAGATTAGTTGGCGCGTCTACATCGATTTAACCGATACCACTTCTACATACTTGTACTTTTTCCTAGCAGCCTTCACAGCCTCCTGCTCAGCAAGCAACGAGCTCAACGTGTCGGCCTCGTGGATAAACTCATGCATCTTCCCCTCGAATTCGTTTCCAACCCGAAGCGTGACCTTCAGCCTAGGCGTAAATGCTTTTGCCACTTTCTTCTTCGCTGCTGGAGCGACCAGCGGTTTGGCGAGCACAACTTCTTCCACGGGCTCCGGCACTAGCGGCGTAGAAACTTGCTCCTCTGGCTGAGGTGTGCCGAAAAGGGCATGACGCATTTCTTCTTCAGTTAAATCAGAGCTCATAGAACATCTCAAAAGGACGCATTTCGCTGGGCAAGGTTTAATAGGATTGTTGCTGACTGGTATTCGTGGAGCCTGTGCGGACGTCAAATCCCCAGTTCGATTTCAAGACAAGAGCCTCGTAAGGCTTGCGAAAGCTTCACCTTTGGCAGCAGTGTAATGAGCCCATCAACTAAGTTGCTAGCGTGACGAGCGTACAGCGTGACTGTGCCTGCATCAGACGTTCGACCTGGCACGATGGCACCTACCCGCTGCTGGGCAATTTTCAGTATGCTCAAGACGTCCTGACTCACCTCATTGGTGGACAAGTGTTCAACCAATGGTCTGGGTGGAGGGGCGGCGCGGCTCCACATTTCTATGACCGCTTGGAGGAGTCTGAATCGCCCCGGGTTTTCTAGACACTCTCAAGGCTCGCTGCGTAACGCTTTTCAAACTCTACCGGTGACAGCTGAT
>NZ_JASJWL010000066.1:0-26970 GCF_035019225.1 Pseudomonas sp. CCC4.1
AGATGTGTATAAGAGACAGCGCTCCCACAATAGGGCTTGATCTACAACAGAGTATCTACCGTTCAGCGGTGCGGTACGCAACCGCTGGCCAATGGCGGTATGCGACGTCTGCAGCCTGGAGGCCAACTGCCGGGTCGATGGATAGGCCACGTAGTAACGCTCCAGCAAGGTTTTTTCAAAGCCTTGCACCGCCGCTTCCAGGCTGGTCACTTCTTCGCTGGCCGCCTTTTGGCCGGTCAGCTCGGTACCCGCCAGTTCCAGATCCCCACAATCAATCACATCGCCCTCGCTGGTGGCTGCCGCGCGGAAGATGACGTTTTGCAGTTGCCGAACATTGCCCGCCCAGCGATTGCCCAGCAACAGCGGATGGGTCGCCACAGCCAGTTGACAGGGCGAGCGGTGAATCTGTTCGCAGGCCTGGCGCAGAAAGTGTTCGGCCAACAGCAGAATGTCCATGCCACGGTCGCGCAACGGTGGCACCAGCAAATTGAGGACGTTAAGACGGTAATACAGATCCTCACGGAAAGTCCCCTCCCTCACCATGCGCTCCAGGTCGCGGTGGGTCGCGCAGAGCACCCGCACATTGACCCGCACTTCGCGCTCGCCGCCGATACGTCGAAAGCAGCCGTCGCTGAGAAACCGCAGCAGCTTGGCTTGCAGGTACGGAGACATCTCCCCCACCTCATCGAGAAACACCGTGCCACGGTCTGCCAACTCCAGCAGCCCCGGTTTGCCGCCACGCTGGGCACCGGTAAAGGCCCCGGCGGCATAGCCGAACAACTCGCTTTCGGCCAGGCTCTCGGGCAGCGCTGCACAGTTCAAGGCCAGGAACGACGCATCGCGGCGGGCGCTCATGGCATGACAGGCGTGGGCCACCAGTTCCTTGCCGGTGCCGGTTTCGCCCTGGATCAGCAGCGGCGCATCCAGGCTCGCCACTTTGTGCAGCCGCGTCTTGAGTTCTTCCAGCACAAGTGACTTGCCGAGCAATGCCTCCAGCCCTTCAGCCGGGTCGCGCAACAAGGACGCCAGCCGCTCGCCGATACGGCTCGGCGGATACAGGGTCAACAGCCCGCCCACCAGAACATCCCTGCCGCCGCTGATGGGCGTGGCATCGAGCAGCAGGTCGCGACCCTTGAAATTCACTTCGCACATGGGCAGGCGAAAGCCTTTATCGATCAGGGTACGGGCCAGGTCAGGGGCCGCGAACAGATTCGACAACGGCTCTCCGGTGGGGTCGCTGCCATAAAGATCCGTCAGCCCGGGGTTGGCCAGCAGCACGCAGCCGTCGGGATCCACCGCCATCACCGGATCGCTCATGGCGGCCAGCAAGGCCTCCAGTTGCAGGCGGCGGCGCTGGCCCGGGAGGATGTCCACCAGGTCCACAGCCTGCACCCCTGCTACCCCCAGCAAGGCGTGGTGGAGTTCCTCCAGCACTTTTTGCGACAGGGTGGGTGCATCGATATAGACATTCGGCGGGCTCATCTCCACCGCGTCCAGGTTGAGATTGCGCGCGCCCAGCAGCATCAGGATTTCCTGGGTGATGCCGACGCGGTCTTTGAAGGTAACGTGAATTCGCATGGCCTGGCACTCCCTGACAGCAAACAACGAGGGGCGGCACGCCCTGTGCCGCCCCTCGGGCAGAATCAATGTCGTGAAGCGGCCATCAGTCGGTCTGGCAAGCCAGTTCCGCAGCCTCCTGCTTGTTGCGCAGCACCGTGCGATAGCCCAGGCCCAGCACCACAAACCACACCGGCACCATGTACAGCGCCTGGCGAGTGTCATCTTCCAGCGCCAGCAAAGTCAGGATAAACACGAAGAAGGTCAGGCACACCCAGACCATGAACTTGCCACCCGGCATTTTGTACTTCGAGGCACGGTGCAGGTGATCGCGCTTTTTACGATAGGCCAGGTAGGACAGCAGGATCATGGTCCACACAAACATGAACAAGGTGGCCGATACCGTGGTGATCAGGGTGAAGGCCTCCATCAGGTTGGGCACCACATAAATCACCAGCGCGCCCGCCAGCAGACAGATGCAGGAGAAGATCAGGCCATTGGACGGTACCGCACGGCTCGACAGGTTCTTGAACTTGCTCGGCGCGTCGCCATCCATTGCCAGACCGAACAGCATGCGGCTGGTGGAGAACACACCGCTGTTGGCCGAAGACGCTGCCGAGGTCAACACCACAAAATTGATGATGCCTGCGGCTGCGGGCAAACCGGCGAGCATGAACAGTTCAACGAACGGGCTTTTGTCAGCCACCACATCACGCCACGGGGTGACCGCCAGGATCGCAATCAGCGCAAACACGTAGAACATGATGATACGCAGCGGAATCGAGTTGATCGCCCGCGGCAGGTTGCGCTCCGGGTTTTTGGTCTCCGCCGCAGTGGTGCCCACCAGCTCGATGCCGACAAAGGCAAACACGGCAATCTGGAAACCGGCGAAAAAGCCCATCAGCCCATGGGGGAACATGCCGCCGTCATTCCACAGGTTGGCCAGCGATGCCGAATTGCCGGTGGGTGACTGAAACGCCGTGGTCACCATATACAGCCCGGTGCAGACCAGTGCGCAAATGGCCACGATCTTGATCATGGCAAACCAGAACTCCAGTTCGCCGAACATCTTCACCGTGATCAGGTTCAGTGACAGCAGCAACGCGACGCAGCCGATGGCAGGCAGCCATAACGGGATATCGGGGAACCAGAAATGGGTATAGCCGGAGATCGCGATCACATCGGCAATGCCGGTCACAATCCAGCAGAACCAGTAGGTCCAGCCGGTGAAGTATCCGGCCATGGGGCCCAGCAGGTCTGCGGAGAAGTCGATAAAGGATTTGTACTTGAGGTTGGACAGCAACAGCTCGCCCATGGCACGCATCACGAAAAACAACATAAAGCCGATGATCATGTAGACGAAGATGATCGAGGGACCGGCGAGGCTGATGGTCTTGCCCGAGCCCATGAACAGACCGGTACCGATGGCACCGCCAATGGCGATCAGCTGGATATGGCGATTGGACAGGCTGCGTTGCAGCTCCGGTTCCTGGGTATCAGGTCGGTGATTTTGCATGAATCATCCTCTTTATTGTTCTTGTACGGGGTCCCTGGACCAGATAAACATCATGTTTACCCAGAGCGGACAAAGGGACATGAGCACGTTCTGTGCCAGCACCGTACAAGAGGTCAAGCGGGCCGTTTATGCGCCGTGGAGTCTGTTTGTGTGTAATGGAATCACTCCACAAATAAGCGTTTGCGGGTGGTTCATTGGAGCGCGGGTACTGTAAACCATGGTCCGACTGAAGTTGTAACGAAATCAGTACATTGGAGCGTATTCGTACCGTGGGCGGCCGAAAGTCGCTCTTATTGTGGGAGCGGGCTTACTCGCGATGGCATCACCTCAAACGACCTGCAAGACCCCGTTGCCTGTATCGCGAGCAAGCCCGCTCCCACAGAGGATGCGCCTCAAGCGCTCCTTTTCAACGGCATGCGCAATTCAACCCGCAAACCATCGGGCTGGCTGTCGAATCTCAGTTCACAGCGGCAACGCTCGACAATCGCCTGAACAATCGCCAGGCCCAGGCCGCAGCCGTTGCTGTTGCCATTGCGCCAGAAGCGCTGGGTCATGTGTTGCAGGGTTTCGGCAGGGATACCGGGGCCGTGGTCACGGACCTGGTATTTAACCTGTGAACCTTCAACGGCCACGGTCAACTCCACCCGGGTGCCCGCCGGGGTATGACGCAAGGCGTTGTCCAGCAAGTTGCGCAGCGCAGCGATGGCCAGTACCGAAGGCACTTCAAGCGCCGTGTCCGGCAGGTCGGGCGGCAGCTGCAGGCAGATACGCTCACCATCGCCAGCCGCCGCATCGTGCACCGCGAAATGCGCCACCTGTGCGGCCGAACAATTGACCCCGTCGTCAAACGACAGGCTGCCCTCGACCCGCGCCAGCAACAGCAATTGCTCCAGGGTGCGGTGCAGGCGGTCGGCACCGGCCTCGGCATGGGCCAGTGACTGTTCGCGGGCCTCGCCGTCGGTCATGCGCGCCACTTGCAGGTGGGTCTTGATCGCGGTCAGCGGGCTGCGCAGCTCGTGGGCCGCATCGCCGGTCAGGCGGCGTTCACGCTCGATGGTCTTGGCGATACGGGCAAACAGCTGGTTCTGTGAGTCGAGCAGCGGTTTCAGTTCGCCGGGCAACGGTGAAATGTGCAACGGCTGCAACGAATCGGCATCACGGCGCATCAGGGCATCGCGCATGCGGTTGAGTGGCGCCAGCCCCTGGCCGATCCCCAGCCACAGCAGCAGCAAACAGACGATCAATGCCATGCCCACCGGCACCGAGGCCGCCAGCAGCACCGACAGGTTCAAGGCCTCGCGCTCGACCTGGCGATCGGCCGTGGTGATACGCACATCGCCACGGTCCAGGGTGAAAGTGCGCCAGGTCGCGCCATCGATGACCTGATCATGAAAACCCGCCGCCTGGGATTGCATCGGCTGGTCAGGGTTGTTGTGGCTGCGGGCCAGAACCTCGCCGCGCAGCGAACTGACCTGGCAGGCCATGCCGCCGGGGATGGTCAGTTGCTCGGCACTGAAATGGGTGCCCTCGCCCTTGACCGGCAATTGCGGCAGCTGCTCCAGCAACCCGGCGACCATGCGAGCCGAAGCCACCAGGCGCTGGTCGAGGGAGAACATCATCTGCTGACGCAGGTCGCTGAGCATCCAGGCCGCAGCCAGAGCCCACACCAGCACAAACGCCGAACCGATGGTCAGGCTCAGACGCAGACGCAAGCTCATCGTGCTTCGGACTCTGCGCTGTCGGCCGGGCCCAGGCGATAGCCCAGGCCACGCACGGTCTCAACGATACCGTTACCCAATTTGCGTCGCAGATGATGGATATGCACGTTCAAGGCGTTGCTTTCCAGCTCGTCGCCAAAACCATAGATGCTGTCCTTGAGTTGCTCGCTGGATAGCACACGTCCACGGTTGTGCAGCAAGGCTTGCAGCAGCGCCTGCTCGCGACGGGACAAGTCCACCGGCTGGCCGCCCAGAAGGGTCACGCGGCTGCTGGGGTCGTAGGTCAGGCTGCCATGTTCGATCAGGTTGACGCTGCGCCCGGCCACCCTGCGCAACAAGGTATGCAGGCGGGCAGCGAGTTCACGCAGGTCGAAGGGCTTGAGCAGGTAGTCATCGGCACCGGCCTGCAGGCCGTCGACACGGTCGGTGACCGAGTCACGGGCGGTCAGGATCAGCACCGGCAATTCAAGGCCCTGCTGGCGCAACTGCTGCAGCAGCTTGAGGCCATCTTCATCGGGCAGGCCCAGGTCGAGCACCATGACGTCGAACTCGGCAGCCTTGAGCATGGCCCGTGCTGCGGCGGCGGTACTCACATGCTCAACCGTCAGCCCCTGTGCCGTCAGCCCGGCCTTGATGCCGCTGGCAATCAGTTCGTCGTCTTCGCAAACCAGTACATGCATGCTGATACCCGCGTAAATAAGCCGATTAAAAGGTCATGGGATTAAGGCCCGATTATGCCTGGGCAAACCGTGGCTCGTGGCACTGTGCGCGGTGCGGACAGTGCCTATTTATGTAACGCACTCGCACTCCAATCCATCCCTAAGCTGGAGATCGCCTCGCCAACAACCTGAAGGAACTTCACATGCTGGCACCCAGTGATGAGTTTTCGTGGCTCTTCGAAGGGCTCCCCACCTACACCACACTTCATCAAAAAGGCATGCGTCTTTACGACCTTGGCGCCTTTGAACATGCCCGGCAGTTTTTGCAATTACCCGCGACGGTGGGCGATGCCGAGGCTCAGTTTGCACTGGCCAGCATCATCGAGCATAGCCCTACTGAAATCTCGTCCCAGATCACCACGCTCAGGCGACAAATTGCAGGGATAACGCAAATCAGTCTCCAGAAAGAGCATCACTGGCACCTGGTAACACAGGCCTCACAGATGATCGAAAGACTGCAGATCACCCTCAAGGCGCAGTATATGCCCCTCTACGAGGCTGCCGCGGAGCACGGCAATATTGACGCGATGCTGCGTCTGGGTGGTGATGCGTGGAACGCAAAAGTGCGCGCACAGCTCGAAAGCGGCTTGCGAGTCCATACCCCCGAAGCACTGCTGGACATGTATGCCTTGACCAGGGATTTGAACTGGCTAAAGCATTCGGCGGCATCAGGACATGCCATCGCTCAATACTTGCTGGCAACCCTCTACGATAAAAACCCAACAATGCTGGCCAGCGCCGAGGATCCCCAAGAAGTCATCTATGAACTGATCAGCAGCTCAGCCTATGGTGGATATCCTCCTGCCATGAACTGGTTTGCGAACCGCATTGAAAACCGCCGGAACTTTGCGCTTATTCAACACTGGATACTCAAGGAAGCCCAGGCCGGCAGCATCAATGCTGTCCAGCAATATGGCCTGGCCCTGACCGGCATGAACAGCGATGGCACCCATAACGATATCGTCAGCGGTTTCGAAGCCGATTACACAGGGGGGTATGCCCTGTTATGGCTGGTCAACCAGGTAAAGGGCCGGGGGAGCAATCCCTATAATATCCAGGACAAACTCCATCATCTTGAGTCGGAGCTGGGCCCGGCCCAAGTCATTACCGCCAAAGAGATTGCCCATGAGTGGCGTGAGCACTACCCGCTGCTGTCCGAATTCCGCCTGCGCGCCTGCTTGCTCTAAGCCCTCAACCGGCTTGAACCTCTCGCGTATTAACACTCGGTTAATCAACGCCCGCCAAGGTGTGGCGTATCCGTACACTCCAAGGTTGGGCGCATGTCTCGTTTGTTTTTCTTTCTCCTGCTGCTGGTCGCCGGTTTTAGCCAGGCGCATGCCAATGAAGATCCGTTTGCACAAAAGCCGGACTTCCTTCCGGTCGCCAAGGCGTTTGTGTTCAGCAGCGAAGATCTGCCCTCTGGTGAAACCCGCCTGCAGTGGAAAATAGCCGACAAGTACTATCTGTATAAAAAGCGCTTCAAGTTTGACGGGCTGGATGCCGCACACACACCCGAGTTGCCTAAAGGGCTGGAACACAGCGATGAGTTTTTTGGCGCCACAGAGGTGTATCGCGACAACGTTGCGCTAGTGATTCCGGCAGGTGCCAGCGGTCAGGTCAAGGTCAGCTGGCAAGGCTGCGCCGATGCCGGCCTGTGCTATCCGCCACAAAGCCGGACCATCGATTTGGGCGGCATGCAATCTGCCGCAGCGCAGGGTCAGGCCCAGGACCAGTCGCTGGCGGCCACCTTGCAGCAGCGCTCCCTGGGCTGGAGCCTGCTGCTGTTCTTCGGCCTGGGCCTGCTGCTGGCCTTTACGCCTTGCTCGCTGCCCATGCTGCCGATTCTGGCCGGGCTGGTGGTGGGCAGTGGCGCCACGGCCGGGCGCGGTTTTGCCGTGGCCGGCAGTTATGTGATCAGCATGGCGCTGGTGTATGCCGGGCTGGGCGTGCTGGCGGCCCTGCTCGGCGCCAACTTGCAGGCGTTGCTGCAACAACCCTGGTTGCTGGGTAGTTTTGCTGCCCTGTTCGTAGTGCTGGCACTGCCAATGTTCGGTTTTTTTGAACTGCAACTGCCTGCCGGCCTGCGTGACCGCCTGGAAAGCGCCGGGCGTGGCCGCAAGGGCGGCAGCTTGCTGGGTGCGGGTATTCTGGGTGCCCTCTCTGGCCTGCTGGTGGGCCCCTGCATGACCGCACCGCTGGCCGGTGCCCTGTTGTATATCGCGCAAAGCGGCAACGCCGTTGAAGGTGGCCTGGTGCTGTTTGTGATGGGCCTGGGCATTGGCGTGCCGTTGTTGCTGCTGGTCACCGTGGGCAGCCGTTTCCTGCCCAAACCCGGTGCGTGGATGAACCTGATGAAAGGCCTGTTCGGCTTTTTATTCCTGGGTACTGCGCTGTTGCTGGTACGCCCGGTCCTCGATGAATCCTTGTGGGTCGGTTTGTGGGGCGTGCTGCTGGTCGTTCTGGCGTCCAGCCTGTGGCAACAGGCACAGGCATTCCTTCGCGCCAAACCGCTGTTCCGCCCGCTCAGCCTGCTGGCCGGCCTGTGGGGCAGCCTGTTGCTGGTGGGAGCGGCCGGGGGTGGGACCGAGCTGTGGCAACCGCTGCAGGTGTATACCGCCACAACCGTGGCGGGGAGCACGACAAACTCCGCCCATGACGCCTTTATCACCCTCAAGGACCCGGCCAGCCTGGACCGCGAGCTGGCAGATGCCAAGGCAGCAGGCCAATGGGTGATGCTCGACTACTACGCCGACTGGTGCGTGTCATGCAAGGTCATGGAGAAGCAGGTATTTGCCAAACCCCAGGTGATGGATGCCCTGCAAGGCGTGCGCCTGTTGCGTCTTGACGTGACCGCCGATAATGTCGCCAGCCGCGAGCTGCTCAGCCGCTATCAAGTACCCGGCCCGCCCAGTTTTGTCTGGATCGGCCCCAATGGTGTTGAGCGGCGCGGACAACGCATCACTGGCGAAGTCAACGCCCAGACCTTTTTGAATAACTGGAACGCCACTCGGGAACTCCTCTAAATGCTGACCCTGACCATCGGTTCGTTTGCGCTGGCCATCAACCACTTGCTGCTGATACTGGCCCTTGCCCTGGCGACACTGGTGGGGTGGCGTGTGGCCAAACGCGGTGGAGAAAACCCCGAATCAGTGCTGTTCAGCCTGTTCTTACTGGGTTTGCTGAGCGCACGCATCGGCTTTGTGCTCAGCTACTGGCGCTACTTCAAGGACGACCCACTGCAAATTCTCGACCTGCGCGATGGCGGTTTTTTACTGTGGCCGGGGTTGGTGGCGGTACTGCTGGGTGGGCTTATCTGGGGCTGGCGCCGCGCCGGTTTGCGTCGCCCGCTGGGTTGGGGGTTGGCCAGCGGGCTGGCGTTCTGGCTGCTGGCCAGCCTGTCGTCCAGCCTTTACGAAAAAGGCACGCGCCTGCCGGAAATGGTATTGCGCAATGCCAATGGCGAGTCGGTGCAGTTGAGCAGCTATCAGGGCGGCCCGCTGGTGATCAATCTGTGGGCCACCTGGTGCCCGCCGTGCCGGCGCGAAATGCCGGTGCTGCAAAACGCCCAGCATCAACATCAAAACGTGACCTTCCTGTTCGTCAATCAGGGCGAGAGCATGCAGAGCGTCAGCACCTTCCTTGAAACCCAGGGTCTGAACCTCAGCAACGTGCTGTTCGACAGCGGCGGCCAGTTGGCACAAAAAGTCGGTTCGATGGCCCTGCCGACTACGCTGTTCTACAGCGCTGATGGTCGACTGCTGGGCAGTCATTTGGGCGAGCTGTCAAAAGCCAGTCTGGCCCGGGCCATGGAGCCTTTCAATCTGAACCATTCAATGTCGGCCCAACAGGTCGACCCTGCAAGGAATGAGCAAAAATGTTTAACCGCAAACTGCTAACCCTGGGCATGGCCTCCCTGCTGGGAGCTGCGCTCCTGCAATCGCCTGTATTGCAGGCAGAAGAGCTGCCGCCGGCGATCAAGAAGATTGAAGCCAAGGGTGCAAAAATCATTGGCAGCTTCGATGCTCCCGGCGGCTTGCGTGGCTATGCCGCCCAGTACCAGAACCGTGGCATGGCGCTGTACCTGACCCCGGACGGTAACGTTCTGGTGGGTAATTTGTATGATGCCGACGGCAAAGACCTGAGCCTGGCGCCGCTGCAAAAGCTGGTGTACGAGCCGATGGCCAAGCAGGTCTGGGGCGAAATGGAGAAGAGCAACTGGATTGCCGACGGCAAGGCGGATGCACCGCGTATCGTGTACTTGTTCAGCGACCCCAACTGCCCGTACTGCAACATGTTCTGGGAGCAGGCCCGCCCTTGGGTTGACTCGGGCAAAGTGCAATTGCGCCATATCATGGTGGGCATCATCCGCGAAGACAGCCCGGCCAAATCTGCCGCCCTGCTGGCCGCCAAGGACCCGCAGCAAGCCCTGCACGAACACGAAAAAGCCGGCAAGGCCAGTAGCCTCAAGCCCCTGGCCAAAATCCCGGCTGACATTCAAGCCAAGCTCGATGCCAATGCCAAGTTGATGGAAGAGCTGGACGTGGCCGCCACCCCGGCCATTTTCTACCAGGACGCACAAGGCAACCTGCAACAGCAGCAAGGCGCGCCATCGCCGGAGAAACTGGTCCAGATCCTGGGGCCCAAGTAAAACCCGAGGGCTGCGATCGCGCTACAAAGCGTTCGCAGCCCACGCCGATGCTGGCGTGAGGCATGTCTCAGTTCACCACCTGCAGCGCTATTAATTCTATTTCTCAATTGACAATCATTATCATTAAGCCTAGCTTGTGAACAGCTGTGTAGGACGCTTCCCACGAAGAGGTCCTCACTCACTCATTCGCAGCAGGTGATCTCCATGACGGAACCAATGTCCACAGGCAAGTGCGACTCACCCCTACTTCAAGCCTTTGTTGATAACCGACTGGTCCTGGTCAAAATCGCAGCCCGCATAACGGGCTGCCGATACCGGGCTGAAGATGTGGTTCAGGATGCCTTCTTCCGTTTGCAGTCCGCGCCGCAGATCACTTCATCGTTCAAGGCACAACTGAGCTACCTGTTCCAGATCGTGCGTAACCTGGCAATTGACCACTACCGCAAGCAGGCGCTGGAGCAAAAATACTCCGGCACCGAAGAAGAAGGCATGAACGTGGTGATCCACGGCGCCTCCCCGGAAACCTCGCTGATCAATTTCTCGACTCTGGAACATATCGCGGTGGCACTCACCGAGCTGCCAAGCCGTACCCGTTATGCCTTCGAGATGTATCGCCTGCATGGCGTACAGCAAAAAGATATTGCCAAGGAACTGGGCGTATCTCCCACCCTGGTCAACTTCATGATCCGCGATGCCCTGATCCATTGCCGCGCAGTGTCGGGCACCCACGCAGATACCTACGCGCGGCGTTGATACAACCGGGCTTGCACCTTCCTACATCTCAACCACGGCAATTTTGTAAGGCGCAAAAATCGCCTTCAACTGGCCGTTGTCGCGCAGCTTTTGCAGCATTTGTGCAAACTGCTGACTCTGGATCGGTGCCTGTGGCCGCAGCAGGGCGAAGTGACGATAAGTCTGATCGATACGCTCTGACACCATCACCTGCGCCTTGGCCTGCGGGTCGCAGCCCAGCATGTCGATCAGGTTGGAACGTGTCATCAAGGCAATATCCGCCCGCCCCCTCAAGACCATCAATAAATTGCTTTCGTGGGAATAGGTCAGGGTTGCGCCGAAGGTCTCGGTGAGAAACTTCGGCGAGGCGTTGAACCCGGCAAAGGCATAGTGATAGCCGCTGTACAGGGCGAGGTGCTTGCCCTTGAGGTCATCAAAATAGCCTTGTTCACGGTCAGGATGCTGCCGGGCAACAAACACTTCAGCGTCTTCCAGGCCCATATCAACTGCAGCATAGGAGAACGCCTGCCAGCCCCAGGCCGGGTTCTCGAACATCAGCATGTCCACCCGCCCACGCTCGAAGTCACGCACACGCCGGGCAATGGAACTGGGCACAAGGACAAAGCGGTAGTCGCCTTGCAACTGGTTGAGGGCTGCAAGCAGTTGCGACAACAGGCCCGTGTCGGTGCCGCGCTCGGGACGTACGATATAAGGCGGAAAGTGCGCAGCTCCAACCCTGATTTCCTGAATCGCCCACACCGGTGCCAGCCAGCCCATTCCCAGGGTCAGCAACAGGCTGTGGGCCAATTGAATTGGCGAACACTTCAAAACCATACACACCTGACGCCGTTCATGGCTGGAACTTATTGATCGACACACGACCTGAGATCGGGCACGCACACCATTAAAGCGCATATAGACTAGCAAGCAAGGGGTCGACTGGCCCACTACAAAATAAGCACCGTGCTCAGTGTTTTAGCTACGCTCCAACTTCAACGCCGATGCTGTTAAAGGAAGCTGCACATGCCTCACTGGCTGGTAATTGACCTGGAAGCCACTACCGATGATGGCGGCTGGCCCCTGGAGGAAATGGAAGTGATCGAAATCGGCGCCAGCGTGGTCACCCGCGCAGGTCGTGAGGTGGATCATTTTCAGCGATTTATTCGCCCGCAACGTCGTCCGCTGTTGACCCCTTTCTGTCGGCAACTGACCCGCATCACCCAGGCCAAGATTGATGCCGCTGCATCGATGCCTTTGGTTTGGGAGCAATTTGAACGCTGGCTCGGCCAGCACCTGCCCAAGCTTGAAGGTTGGGCCAGCTGGGGCGAGTACGACCGAAAACAACTGGAACAGGAATGGCAGCACAAACAACTGCACAGCGCCCTGCAGCAATTGCCGCATATGAACCTCAAGCAGCAATTTGCCAGGGCCCGCCAGTTAAAGCAGCCGCTGGGCCTGAACAGCGCGTTGCAACTGGCCGGAATGCAATTCAATGGTCAACAGCACCGGGCCCTGGAAGATGCCCGAAATACTGCGCGTTTATTGCCGCTGGTGCTCAAGGGGTGACGGCCATAAAAGGGCGTGACGGGATAAAACCGCTTCTGCATACTGGCCAGCCCTTTTTAGCCCATTCCGAGGAATCGCCATGTTTAAAGTCAACGAATACTTCGACGGCACCGTCAAGTCGATTGCCTTCGCCCAAACCGAAGGCAAGGCCACCATTGGCGTCATGGCTGCAGGTGAATACGAGTTCGGCACCGCCGAGCGTGAAATCATGCACGTGGTCTCGGGCGAGCTGAGCGTCAAGTTGCCGGGCAGCAGCGAATATGAAACCTTCAAGACCGGCAGCCAGTTCAACGTGCCGGCCAACAGCAAGTTTCAGCTCAAGGTCGCAGTGGATACCGCCTACCTGTGTGAGTACCGCTAAATCTCCCTCTGACAGCAACTGTCTTGATGCTGCCATGTGGGAGCGGGCTTGCTCGCGATACAGACGACCCGGTCTGTCTGTTGAATCGCGTTGATGCCATCGCGAGCAAGCCCGCTCCCACAGCTACACCCCTACGTTGAACTGCAACGCCGCCAACCGTGCATACAGCGGGTTGGCGGCGATTAATTGGGCATGGGTGCCGATGGCGACCAGCTTGCCCTGATCCATTACCGCGATACGATCAGCGTTTTGCACGGTGGCCAGACGGTGGGCAATCACCAGTGTGGTACGGCCTTGCATCAGGCTCGGCAAAGCCTGCTGGATCAGATGCTCGCTTTGGGCATCCAGGGCACTGGTGGCCTCGTCCAGCAACAGGATCGGCGCATCCACCAGCAACGCCCGGGCAATCGCCAGACGCTGGCGCTGACCGCCCGACAAGCCCAGGCCACCATCACCCAAGTGAGTTTTATAGCCCTCAGGCATTTGCAGGATAAAGTCGTGGGCGTGGGCAATTCGCGCCGCCGCTTCGACTTGCTCATCGCTGGCAGCAGCATTGCCATAACGGATGTTGTCTTCAATGGTGCCGAAAAACAGCGCAGGTGTTTGCGCCACCAGGGCAAAACAACGACGCAGGTCTTGCGGGTCAAGCTGAGTGATCGGCTGCCCTTCAAGCAGGATTTGCCCTTGTTGCGGATCGTAAAAGCGCAGCAACAAGTCGAACAATGTTGACTTGCCCGCCCCGGAAGGGCCGACCAGCGCCAGGGTTTCTCCCGCATTGATCGTCAGGCTCAGGCCATCGATCGCATGGCTTTCGGGCCGTGAAGGGTAAGAAAAGCGCAAGTTTTCAAGCTGCAAATTGCCCTTCACCCGTGCGGGTAACACGCGCAAATCCGTGCTCGGTGGCAGGATCAAGCTTTTCGCCTGCAACAGCTCGGCAATTCGCTCGGCCGCGCCCGCCGCCTGTTGCAACTCGCCAATCACTTCGCTCAGGGTGCCAAATGCGCTGCCCACCACCAGGCTGTAAAACACAAAGGCGGCCAGCTCGCCGCCGGTGATGCGCCCGGCGATCACGTCCATGCCGCCGACCCACAGCATCACCCCCACGGCGCCCAGCACCAGCAAGATCACCAGCGTGATCAACCACGCCCGTTGCAGGATGCGTTTGCGGGCAGTGGCAAACGCCTGCTCCACGGTACTGGCAAAGCGTTGCTGGTCTTGCTGTTGATGGTTATAAGCCTGCACCGTCTTGATCTGGCCCAGGGCCTCGGCGACATAACTGCCGACATCAGCGATACGGTCCTGGCTCTGGCGCGACAGGCTGCGCACCCGGCGACCAAAAAACAGGATGGGCACCAGCACCAGTGGCAAGGCCACCACCACGATACTGGTGAGCTTGGGGTTGGTGACAAACAACAGCACCACGCCGCCGATCACCATCAGGCTGTTGCGCAGGAACAACGACAGCGATGAACCGATCACCGACTGCAGCAAGGTCGTATCCGTGGTCAGCCGCGACTGGATTTCCGAGCTGCGGTTGTTCTCGTAGAACCCCGGGTGCAGACCGATCAGGTGATTGAACACCTGGCGCCGAATATCGGCGACCACCCGCTCACCGATCCATGACACCAGGTAAAAGCGCACGAAAGTGCCCACTGACAAGCCCAGCACCAGCAACAGAAAAAAGCCGATGGACTGGTTTAGCAAATGCGCTGACTGGGTCATGAAACCCTTGTCGACCAATAGACGGATGCCCTGCCCCATCGACAAGGTAATACCCGCCGTAACAATCAGCGCCAGCAGGGCGCCAAGAGCCTGCCAACGATAGGGTGCAATAAAATGCGCTGCCAGACGAATGGCGCGGCGATGACGGGAAGAAAGCATGGGAGGGTATCCGCAGTGAGGATCAGCGTAAAAAGCCTTACACAGCCTACAACGAAGTTCGTCTAAAACCGGTAAATCTTTCTCACTCGTTTTGAATATGACCTGTCACCACAAACCCTAGACAGTAATGTTCTAAAGTCGGGCTGGAAGTTTCAGGATATTTCTGTTGGACTGGGGTGGTCGCCAAGTTTGTAACAGCTTGGTCATTAAGCGGATCTACAGTAGCGCTACACCCTGATGAGGAGACAGGCCATGGATTTGCAACAGAACGCTCAAGCCGTACCGGTGATTCGTACCCAGCCACAGCAATCTCTGGGGTGCGCGTTTATCGACGAAAATGGTCAGGAGATCCTGATCACCGAGGCGATGATCCAGGACGCCTGCCATGAGCTGGAGCAACGCCTGGTCACGCCATCACGCAAGGGCTGATCCTTGCCAACAAGACCCTGTACATGATTAAACAGCATTCGCGTCACTGACCGGCCTTACTGCGTAGGGCCGGTTTTTTTAGGCCTGCACATTCAGACCGGCACGGCGCCCAAGGCTTTTACCAGTTGCTTCAGGGCCACTGAATCACCCGCGATATGCACCGGCAAGCCTTCAATTTCGCGGCGAATCGGGTAGTTTTTGCGCAGTCCGTCGAATGCCAGCTTTTGCTCCTGGACGGTTCCACTCAAACTGCGGCGAAAGTCGGCATCGTCACGGCGCGGGTCGTACACACCGCGACAGAGCATGGCCAGGGCCCATGCCGGGTCGCTGTCAGCACTCAGTTCAACCTTGGCCAGCCAGGGGGACGGCAGCAGGTCGGCCAGTTTGACTTCAGGGCTATGCCCCAGAAAATCGCACAATGCCTGATAAATCTGTGCCGTACCCCGCTGTTTGCCATCCAGGCTGTAGCCGGCAATATGCGGGGTGGCCAGCACGCACAGATCTGCCAGTTCGCGGTCTACTTGCGGCTCACCCTCCCATACATCGAGTACCGCTTGCAGATCATCCCGGCGGGTCAAAACTTCACGCAGCGCGGCATTGTCCACCACCGGGCCGCGGCTGGCGTTGATCAACCAGGTACCCGGTTTCAGCTGTTCCATCCGCTGCTGATCAAGCAGATGCCAGGTCGGGTAATCGCCGGTCCTGTCCAGCGGCGTATGCAGGCTGAGTACATCGCACTGCTCGATCACGTGCTCAAGGCTGACATAGTCACCGCCCTCGGCCGCCGCCCGCACCGGGTCGCAAACCAGCACATTGAAGCCCAGTGAACGCAAGACGTTGACCAGGCGACCGCCCACTTCACCGGCACCAATCACGCCGTAGGTGCGCTGGGTCAAGTCGGCGCCTTCGATTTCAGCCAGCGTCAGCAGGCTGCCGAGCACGTAGTCCACGACGCCACGGGCATTGCAGCCAGGAGCACTGGACCAGTGGATACCAGACTGCTGGAAGTAGTCCAGCGCCAGGTGATCAGTGCCGATGGTGCAGGTTCCGACAAACCGCACTGCACTGCCTTCGAGCAGCTCGCGGTCCACTTTGGTCACCGAGCGCACCAGCAAAACATCGGCATCGTGAACGTCTGCACGGTTGATCTGGCGCCCCGGCAAGCGGCGTATTTCACCGAAGTCAGCAAAAAATTCTTCGATCAGCGGAATATTTTCATCAGCAACAATCAACATGGCAGGCTCCTTTCGCGGAGTGGCAGTGTAGGCGTTGTTACGCGCAATGGGCCAGCCGGGTGTGCAGGTACTTGCGGGCACGCTTACAAAGGGCCTACAACTCGCTATTAACTGACCACATGGTCAGGCGTACAATCCCCGGCTTTGCGCGTTTAACCCTGTGGATACAAGCCAGTGAACTCTGTGACTCACCCCCCCTCTTCCCTCCCTGTCAGCCGCCCGGCCCGGGTACGCACCGAGGTGCGCGCGCTGTTGGCGCTGGCATTTCCCATCATCATTTCGCAGATCGCAACCACGGCCATGGGTTTTGTCGATGCCGTGATGGCCGGGCGCGTAGGCCCTCGGGATCTGGCCGCCGTGGCACTGGGCAACTCGATCTGGGTTCCGGTGTTTTTGTTGATGTCCGGCATTCTGCTGGCGACCACGCCCAAGGTCGCCCAGCGGTTTGGCGCCAATGCACACGGCGAAATCGGCCCCATCGTACGCCAGGCACTGTGGTTGGCACTGATTACCGGCCTGTGCGCAGCGTTGATCCTGATCGCGGCCGAGCCGCTATTGCATCTGATGAAGGTCGACCCTGAGCTGATCACCCCCAGCATGGGTTACCTGCACGGGATCGCCAGCGGCATGCCCGCCGTGGGGCTGTATTGCGTGTTGCGTAATTTCAGCGATGGCCTGGGAAAAACCCGGCCAAGCATGATCCTGGGGCTCAGTGCCCTGGCACTGAATATCCCGATCAACTACATCTTCATCTATGGCCACTTTGGCGTCCCGGCCATGGGCGGCGTGGGCTGCGGCTGGGCCACGGCCATTGTGATGTGGTTTATGGCTCTGGGCATGGTGGTCTGGACGTTCAGAGGGGCCATCTACCAGTCGAGTAAGGTCTACAGCCATTTTGAATGGCCAAAATGGGCGATCCTCAAGCGTTTGCTCAGTGTGGGCTTGCCGATTGGCATCGCAGTCTTTGCCGAATCGAGCATTTTTGCGGTGATTGCGCTGTTGATCGGCAGTTTGGGGGCCACGGTGGTGGCGGGCCATCAAATCGCCCTGAACTTCAGTTCGCTGGTCTTTATGATTCCATACTCACTGGGTATGGCGATTACCGTGCGCGTGGGTCAGGCCCTGGGCCGCCAGCAACCGCGCGAGGCACGCTTTGTAGCGGGCGTGGGCATGGGCACCGCACTGGTCTGGGCGGCGATTTCCGCCAGTCTGCTCCTGCTGCTGCGTGAGCAGATTGCCACCGTCTACACCGCCGATCCCATGGTGATCGAGGTGGCGACCATGCTGTTGATGTTTGCTGCGCTGTATCAGTTCTCGGACGTGATCCAGGTCACCGCTGCCGGTGCCCTGCGCGGTTATCAGGACACACGAGTGACGATGATCCTGACCCTGTTTGCCTACTGGGGGATTGGTTTGCCGGTGGGCTACGCCCTGGGGCTGACCGACTGGTTCGGCCCGGCCAATGGCCCGAGCGGGCTATGGCAGGGCTTGATCGTTGGCCTGACCTGCGCGGCACTGATGCTGGGTGTGCGGTTGGCGCGCAGTGCGAAAAAACATATCCGCCGCCGCACATAAATGCGGTGGCAGCGGGCTTGCCCGCGATGGCATCAGCGTGGTTTGCCTGACAGACCGTGGCGCCCTGCATCGCGAGCAAGCCCGCTCCCACAAGACCGGCGCAATTGCTATGGGCGCCGTCAATCCTGCTTCTTGCGGATCCAGTACAGGTACGTGCCCGCCTCTTCCTGCTGGCCCACCAGCTCATGGTCCAGAAACACGCAGAACTTGGGAATGTCGCGGCGGGTCGAAGGATCCGTCGCAATGACTTTCAACAAGCCACCCGGCGCCAGGTCGCGAATATATTGGTGCAGCATCATCACCGGCTCCGGGCAGTTCAGGCCGGTAGCGTCCAGGGTGCCGTCAACCGGCAGGTCGGTAAAACTCATCACTTACTCCCCGATCAGCGAGATTTGGTTTTTTTAACGTCCAGTCGACGCAAATGGCAGGTCACTTCTTCACGGTCGTGGTACAGCTGCTTGCAGCCGATTTCAACCTGAATGCCGCGTGCCTTGAAACCGTCTGCAATACGGTCGAGCAAACGGCGTACTTCGGCGTAACGCTGTTTCATCGGCAGCTTCAAGTTGACTACCGCTTCACGGCAATGACCTTCACCAATCCACTCTTCGAGCATGGCCGCATTGCGCGCCGGTTTCTCCACAATATCGCAGACCATCCAGTCCACCGGCTGCTTGGGCTTGAAGGTAAAGCCATCGGCCATCAAGTGCTGCACCAGACCGGTATCCATCAGGCTTTCAGCCATAGGGCCATTGTCGATGGCAGTCACGATCATGCCACGGTTGACCAGTTGCCAGGTCCAGCCACCCGGCGCAGCGCCAAGGTCAACACCGGTCATGTCGCTGTGCAGGCGCTCGTCCCACTGGTCGCGGGGGATAAAATGGTGCCAGGCCTCTTCAAGCTTGAGGGTTGAACGGCTAGGCGCTTCGCGGGGGAATTTCAGGCGCGGGATGCCCATGGGCCACATGGCCGAGTTGTTGGCCGGGGCCAGGCCAAGAAACACTTCACGACCACTTTTAAACGTCAGCAGCAGGCGCGGTTTGCTCCCGTCCTCTTCTTCAGTCAGTTTGCCGGCCTTGATCAGCGCTTTGCGCAGATGACCGTCGAACTTTTTGCAGAAGTTGGACAGTTCCTTGCCGTCATTGGTGTCGA
Organism: Pseudomonas sp. CCC4.1; assembly: GCF_035019225.1. Classification (NCBI taxonomy): domain Bacteria; kingdom Pseudomonadati; phylum Pseudomonadota; class Gammaproteobacteria; order Pseudomonadales; family Pseudomonadaceae; genus Pseudomonas; species Pseudomonas sp. CCC4.1. The sequence goes on from NZ_JASJWL010000066.1 coordinate 19,087, forward strand.
CGATTTCCAGCCACAGGCTGCCACACACCGGGAAGTCGGCCATGTGTTCGAGGATCACGCTGATCCGGTCGGTCTCCGGCAGCTCGACAAAGCCGCCACGAGCCCATTGACGCGGGAAAATCAGTTCGGCAAAACGCAAGCTGTTCATCAGCCGTTCAGCGCCGCCCTCTTCAGTGCACACAAACTCGGCACAGGCAGTGCCAGGCTTGGCCTTGGCGTAGCCAGCCACATTAAGGCGGGCGGCGTGCTCGGCGATTTCCGAGCAGACTTCGCCTTCAAACCCGGGCCGGCAGTGCATAAAAACGGTGTTCATTGAATTACTCCTGGGCAGCGGGCAGGAATTGCCCGGCTGCGCATCCTTGATTTGGCGCAAGGACTGTCACGAAAAGGTCGGCATGATAGCCGAGTTCGGAACCTTGAACCCGCATAGACAGTCCAGTTATTAGCCACAGCCCCTAATCAGAGCTAGGTTAGAAGCTCTGCTTGTGCCACGTGATCCGTCTAAAGGAGTCATTTCATGTCCTCCCTCGATAGCCTGAACACCCTAGCCACACTAAAAGTCGACGATAAGACTTATCACTATTTCAGCCTTGCCCTCGCCGCCAAATCACTCGGCGATTTGAGCAGGCTACCCATGTCACTCAAAGTGCTGCTGGAAAACCTGCTGCGCTGGGAAGACGGTAAAACCGTCACCGAGCCCGACCTCAAAGCTCTGGCCGCCTGGCTCAAGGCACGGCGCAGCGACCGGGAAATCCAGTACCGCCCTGCGCGGGTGCTGATGCAGGACTTCACCGGCGTACCGGCAGTGGTCGACCTGGCCGCCATGCGCGCCGCCATGGCCAAAGCCGGGGGTGATCCGCAACGTATCAACCCGCTGTCCCCCGTGGACCTGGTAATTGACCACTCGGTGATGGTCGACCGGTTTGCCAGCGCCAGCGCCTTCGAGCAAAACGTCGATATAGAGATGGAGCGCAACGGCGAACGCTATGCGTTTTTACGCTGGGGTCAAAATGCCTTCGATAATTTCAGCGTGGTCCCACCCGGTACCGGGATTTGCCATCAGGTGAACCTGGAATACCTGGGCCGCACGGTCTGGACCAAGGATGAAGACGGCCGCACCTACGCCTTCCCCGACACCCTGGTAGGCACCGACTCCCATACCACCATGATCAATGGCCTGGGTGTGCTGGGCTGGGGCGTGGGCGGCATTGAAGCCGAAGCGGCCATGCTGGGCCAGCCCGTGTCGATGCTGATCCCCGAAGTCGTGGGCTTCAAGCTCAGCGGCAAGCTCAAAGAAGGCATCACCGCCACCGACCTGGTGCTGACCGTGACGCAAATGCTGCGCAGCAAGGGTGTGGTCGGCAAGTTCGTAGAATTCTATGGCGATGGCCTGGCGGATCTGCCGCTGGCCGACCGTGCCACGCTTGCCAATATGGCCCCGGAATACGGCGCCACCTGCGGGTTTTTCCCGGTGGATGAGATCACCCTGGATTACCTGCGTCTTTCAGGCCGCCCAGAGGCCACAGTCAAACTGGTCGAGGCTTACTGCAAGGCCCAAGGGCTATGGCGGGTCGCAGGCCAGGAGCCGGTTTTCAGCGAAACCCTGGCTCTGGACATGGGCACCGTCGAAGCCAGCCTGGCCGGGCCAAAACGACCGCAAGACCGGGTTGCACTGCCCGATGTCGGGCAAGCTTTCGACGACTTTCTCAGCCTGCAATTCAAGCCGGCCACTAAAAAAGAGGAAGGTCGCCTCGAAAGCGAAGGTGGCGGCGGTGTTGCCGTGGGCAATGCCGACTTGATCGGTGAAGCGGACTACAGTTACGAAGGCCATACCTATCGCCTGAAAAACGGCGCTGTGGTGATTGCCGCCATTACTTCCTGCACCAACACCTCGAACCCCAGTGTGATGATGGCCGCAGGCCTGGTGGCAAAAAAAGCCGTCGAAAAAGGCCTGACACGCCAACCGTGGGTCAAGACGTCGCTGGCACCGGGCTCCAAGGTAGTCACCGATTACTACGCGGCCGCCGGCCTGACCCCATACCTCGACCAATTGGGCTTTGCCCTGGTGGGCTATGGCTGCACCACCTGTATCGGCAATTCCGGGCCACTGCCCGAGCCGATCGAAAAGGCCATTACCCAGTCTGACCTGACCGTGGCTTCAGTGCTGTCTGGCAACCGCAACTTTGAGGGGCGCGTGCATCCGCTGGTGAAAACCAACTGGCTGGCCTCGCCACCCCTGGTGGTGGCCTATGCCCTTGCGGGCACAGTACGCATTGATATCAGCCGTGAACCGCTGGGGACCGGAAAAGACGGCAAACCGGTGTACCTGCGCGATATCTGGCCCAGCCAGAAAGAAATCGCCGACGCCGTGGCCCAGGTGACCACAGGCATGTTCCACAAGGAATACGCCGAGGTGTTTGCCGGCGACGAACAGTGGCAAGCCATCGAAGTACCGCAAGCCGCAACTTATGTCTGGCAAGAGGACTCGACCTACATCCAGCATCCGCCGTTCTTCGACGAAATCAGCGGGCCACTACCGGTGATTGCCGACGTCAAAGGCGCAAACATCCTTGCGTTGCTGGGCGACTCGGTCACCACCGACCATATTTCCCCGGCCGGCAATATCAAGGCTGACAGCCCCGCCGGGCGCTACTTGCGCGACAAGGGCGTAGAACCACGGGACTTCAACTCTTACGGCTCGCGGCGTGGCAACCATGAAGTGATGATGCGCGGTACCTTCGCCAATATTCGCATTCGCAACGAAATGCTCGGCGGCGAAGAAGGCGGCAATACGATCTACATCCCCACCGGTGAAAAACTGCCGATCTTTGACGCGGCCATGCGTTACCAGGCCTCAGGCACTCCGCTGGTGGTGATAGCCGGCCAGGAATACGGTACTGGCTCAAGCCGCGACTGGGCGGCCAAGGGCACCAACCTGTTGGGGGTCAAGGCGGTGATTGCCGAGAGTTTCGAGCGCATCCACCGCTCCAACCTGGTGGGCATGGGCGTGCTGCCCTTGCAGTTCAAGCTCGATCAGAACCGCAAAAGCCTGAACATTACAGGCAAGGAAACCCTGGATATCCTCGGGTTGACCGGTACCGAACTGCAACCGCGAATGAACTTGACCCTGGTCATCACCCGCGAGGACGGCAGCCAGGAAAAAGTCGAAGTGCTCTGCAGGATCGATACCCTTAACGAGGTGGAATACTTCAAGGCCGGAGGGATTTTGCACTATGTGCTGCGTCAGCTGATTGCTTCATAGACGCACCTCAACCTTGTGGGAGCGGGCTTGCTCGCGATTCGGACTACACGGTCTGTCAGCCAGGCCGAGGTGATGCCATCGCGAGCGAGCCCGCTCCCACAGGGCCACGAATCGTTATACTTGCGCACCCCGGACTGGATCCGGGGTGTTTTTTAACGATTGCAAGGATTCACATGATTGCTTTGCCCTGGCCTTATCTGGCACTACTGACCCTGGGCTACGGTCTTGCCCTCAGCTACGGGCAATTAGGCGCTCAAACCCTCATCGCGTTAGCCTTGTTGACTGTCAGCGGGTTTGCCGTTGTGCAGAACAAAAGCCATTTGCTGCGCTATGCCGGGCATGCCTTGTTTGTGCTGCTGGCGCTGGCGCTGGCCTTGCACTGGCTGCCAGGTTTCCATAACGGTCGCGCCATCACCCCCACGCGACTGACCCCTGATGCCGTGCCCTTCTCGATGTACTTCAATCTGGACAAACCGCTGATTGGCTTCTGGCTGCTGCTGGTATGCCCCTGGATAGCACCGCGCTTTGCCTGGCGGGTATCCCTGGGGGCCACTGCAATGGGTCTGGCCCTGGCCGCCATTGCGGCGCTGGGCGGAGCGATGCTGCTGGGCATGATTGCCTGGGCACCGAAATGGCCTCATCAGAGCACCCTCTGGCTGCTGAATAATCTACTGCTGGTCACCCTGGTTGAAGAAGCGCTGTTTCGCGGTTACATCCAGGGCGGACTTAGCCGCAAGTTCAAGTTGCTGCCCCATGGGCAGAGCATTGCGCTGGTGCTGGCCTCGATACTGTTTGGCCTGGCCCATGCACCCGCCGGCTGGCAATGGATGCTACTGGCCGGGCTGGCCGGTGTCGGTTACGGCCTGGCCTACCGCTTTGGCGGGCTGGGTGCGGCGATCGCCACCCACTTTGGCCTCAATGTGCTGCATTTCCTGTTTTTTACCTACCCGATGCTCGCCCCCTGAAGGCCAGGGGCCTGAAATATAAATTAAACAATTCCTTGAGCATGCCGACAGCCTGTCAAAGTCTTGCGGATTGAAACGACATGCGTAACAACCAGCCCATCACTCAACGCGAACGCACATTCCCCGCGCAACAACGGTTGATTTCCACGACCGATGCCAAAGGCGTGATCACCTACTGCAACGATGCGTTCAGGGAAATCAGCGGGTTTTCGCGTGAGGAGCTGATACGCGCGCCGCACAATCTGGTGCGCCACCCGGACGTGCCCTCAGCAGTCTTCGAGCATATGTGGAGCACCCTGAAAAAGGGTTCGCCGTGGATGGGCATCGTCAAAAACCGCTGCAAAAACGGCGACCATTACTGGGTTAACGCCTATGTAACGCCGGTTTTCGAGAATGAGCAGGTCGTGGGTTACGAGTCGGTGCGGGTCAAGCCAACGGCCGAACAGATCCGCCGCGCCGAAGCCCTGTACACACGCCTCAACCGCGGAAAATCCGCGGTGCCTCAGCGCGACAAGTGGCTGCCGGTGCTGCAGGACTGGCTGCCCTTTATCCTGGTCAGCCAATTGAGCTTCATGATTGGCGCCATGCTCAATTCGAGCTGGGGTTTTGCCCTGGCAGCCCTGCTGTCGATACCGTTGGGGCTGCTGGGCCTGAGCTGGCAACAGCGCGGGGTCAAACGCCTGCTGCGTCTGGCCGAGCAGACCACCTCCGACCCGTTGATTGCCCAGATGTACACCGACAGCCGTGGCCCGCAAGCGCGTCTGGAAATGTCCATCCTGAGCCAGGAAGCGCGCCTGAAGACCTGCCTGACACGCCTGCAGGATACCGCCGAACACCTCAGCGGCCAGGCCCGTCAGTCCGACATTCTGGCACACAAAAGCTCGACCGGACTGGAGCGCCAGCGCGTCGAGACTGAGCAAGTGGCCACCGCCGTCAACCAGATGGCTGCCACCACCCAGGAAGTGGCCAGCCATGTGCAGCGCACTGCCGACGCGACCCAGGAAGCCAACCGTCTGACCAGCCGCGGTCGCGATATTGCCGGCGAAACCCGCGAAGCGATCCAGCGCCTGTCGGTTGTGGTGGGTGAAACCGGGGCCACGGTAACGCAACTGGCCAAGGACAGTGACGAGATCGGCGGCGTGGTCGATGTGATCAAAGGTATTGCCGACCAGACCAACCTGCTGGCCCTGAACGCCGCCATCGAAGCGGCACGGGCTGGAGAAATGGGCCGGGGCTTCGCCGTGGTGGCTGACGAAGTGCGCCAGCTGGCGCAACGCACCAGCGCTTCGACCGGGCAGATTCACAGCCTGATCGCCAAGCTGCAGCAGACAGCAGCCACCGCGGTGCAAACCATGGACGCTGGCCATCGTCAGGCGGAAGAAGGCGTAGCGCGGGTACTGGAAGCAGATCAGGCACTGGTGGGCATCAGCGAAGCGGTGGCCAATATCACCGACATGACCACCCAGATCGCGGCAGCGACCGAGGAGCAAAGCGCCGTGGCTGAAGAAATCAGCCGCAATATCAGCACCATTGCCGACCTGGCTGACCAGACCTCAGAGCAGGCGCAGCATTCGGCGCTGCTCAGCGAAGAACTGACCCAGACCGTCAACACCCAGTATTCGCTGGTGGAGCGGTTTAACCGCTGAGCCTTGTGGGAGCGATCCAATCGCGAGCAGGCTCGCTCCCACAAATTGTTCAAGGTTGCTGCAACCACCGCGCAATCCGGTCCGCCGCCGCATCCAGATGCTGCTCATGGGTAAACCCGGAGGCCTTCAACGGCTTAAGGTCGTGATCCCCCGATAGCAGCCACGACACTTCAATGCCCGGCGCCAGCGTGTAGGCCTCTACCGCTTCGCGGTTGCCCAAGGCATCGCGCTCGCCTTGTACGATCAACGTCGGCGTTGCCAATTCAGCCAGGTGCGCCACCCGGGGTTTTTCCGGCTTGCCTGCGGCATAGAACGGATAACCCAGGCACACCAGCGCGTCCACTTGCAGCTCATCGGCCAGCAGACTGGCCATACGCCCACCCATTGACTTGCCGCCAATGGCTAATGGCCCAGCGACATGCCGTCGCACCTCGGTAAAAACTTCACGCCAGCTTTCGAGCAGTTTCGCCTGCTGATTAGGAGGCCTTTTGCCATTATCGAGACGGCGCTGCGCCATATACGGGAACTCGAAGCGCAACACGCACACCCCGCGTGCAGCAAGGCGTGCAGCCATGCCGTTCATCCAGCTGCTGTCCATCGGCGCACCCGCGCCGTGGGCCAGGATAAGGGTCGCGGTTGAACCCGCTGACGCGCCATTCCACAGCCAGCCCCTGTCCTGCACGCACTGCGCCCATTGATCCCCGTCAATACCGGCCTTGCCCGCTACGACCATGCTTGCCTCGCTTTTAGTCTGCCTATAACTCCAGGCGTGCGTTTGACGCGCCTGAACCGTGGATGGGGAACCATGAACACTTCTACAAGTACCGCCTATAACTACAAGGTGGTCCGCCAATTTGCCATTATGACGGTGGTTTGGGGCATCGTCGGTATGGGGCTCGGCGTTTTTCTCGCCGCGCAGTTGGTTTGGCCAGAACTTAACTTCAATTTGCCTTGGACCAGTTTCGGGCGCCTGCGCCCATTGCACACCAACGCGGTGATTTTCGCCTTCGGCGGCTGCGCGCTGTTCGCGGCTTCATTCTACTCGGTGCAACGCACCTGCCAGGCCACCCTGTTTTCGCCGAAAATCGCGGCGTTTACCTTCTGGGGCTGGCAGCTGGTCATCGTCCTGGCGGCCATCAGCCTGCCGCTGGGTTACACCAGCTCCAAGGAATACGCCGAGCTGGAATGGCCGATCGACATTTTGATCACCATTGTCTGGGTGGCCTACGCCATCGTGTTCTTCGGCACGATCATGAAGCGCAAAACCAAGCATATTTACGTGGGCAACTGGTTCTTCGGCGCGTTTATCGTGACCGTGGCGATTTTGCACATCGTCAATAACCTGGAAATCCCGGTCAGTTTCACCAAGTCCTACTCGCTCTACGGTGGCGCCACTGACGCCATGGTGCAGTGGTGGTACGGGCATAACGCTGTGGGTTTTTTCCTGACAGCTGGCTTCTTGGGGATGATGTACTACTTCGTGCCTAAACAGGCCGAACGTCCGATCTACTCCTATCGCCTGTCCATCGTGCACTTCTGGGCATTGATCACCCTGTACATCTGGGCGGGCCCCCACCACCTGCACTACACCGCGCTGCCGGACTGGGCGCAGTCGCTGGGCATGGTGATGTCGCTGATTCTGCTCGCACCGAGCTGGGGCGGCATGATCAACGGCATGATGACCCTCTCGGGCGCCTGGCATAAGCTGCGCAGCGATCCGATCCTGCGCTTCCTCGTGGTGTCCCTGGCCTTCTACGGCATGTCGACCTTCGAAGGCCCGATGATGGCAATCAAGACCGTCAACGCCCTCTCCCACTACACCGACTGGACCATCGGCCACGTACACGCCGGTGCCCTGGGCTGGGTGGCGATGATTTCGATCGGCGCGCTGTACCACATGATCCCGAAAATCTTCGGCCGCCCGCAGATGTACAGCCTGGGCCTGATCAACGCGCACTTCTGGCTGGCCACCATCGGCACCGTGCTCTACATCGCCTCGATGTGGGTCAAC
>NZ_JASJWL010000067.1:0-26751 GCF_035019225.1 Pseudomonas sp. CCC4.1
CCCCCCCCCCCCCCCCCCCCCCCCCCCCCCCCCCCCCCCCCCCTTTTTTTTTTACACCCACAAGCCGCCAACCCATTGCAGGTCTTAGCGCACCAACCCGCGCAACAGGGTCACGGTCTGCTCGCGCACAATGCCCATCAGCATGGCGTAACGCTCGGCCGTCAGTGTGTCCCAGCCCAGTGACTTCAGCGAGCTGGTGCGGGTCAGGTGAAACGGCAGTAACTGCCCGGTCAGGGTCATGGAGCGCAGGATGCATTCTTCATCACTGGCATCCGGGCCCATCAGCCGCGAAATGATTCCGCTGGTCACGCCGATAATGCGCTGGCCTATACGCTGGCTGATCATTTCTTCACCGGCGCTGGGGCCCAGCCCCGCCTGCTCCCGCGCATAGAACTTGCGCCAGCTGTTGGTACGGTTGGACACCAGCATGAATTCGGCAATCTTGCTCTGGATGGCGCAGAAGGTGTCGATCAGCTGTTCGGTGTCCGGCCGCGTGCCCAGCAGCGCCTGGGCCGCTTCGATGGTCGGCGCCAGGTAATCCCAGATCCGCTCCACCATGTACTCGGTGCAGGCGCTATACACCCCTTCCTTGTTCTTGAAGTAGTAATTGAGCGCCGGTGCATTAACCCCCGCCAATTCGGCGATATCGCGGGTCGAAGCGCCCTCGTAGCCACGCTCGCCAAACAGGTTGAGGGCCGCTTCGATAATCCGCGCACTGGTTTCATCCCCACACGTATAGCCGCCTTCGCTGGCAGGTCGGCGCCGGTGAATCGTGGTCATGGGCTTCTCCTTGATCGATGAAGACGCGAGTGTGCCTGAATTTATATCGATTGACATAACTTTACCGATCGTAATAATTGTTACAACCGATAACAATTGAGAGCACCATGACCGCACATCAGGCCCTAGACCCATCGATCAAGATCAGGCCCAAACGCCAGCCTGGTAAAACCCTGGCGCTGGGTGCTCTCGGCCTGGGCGCGCTGCTGGGTGCTGCCATATGGGGTGCACACTGGTGGAATGTGGGGCGTTTTATCGAAAGCACCAACGACGCCTACCTGCAGGCCGACAGCCTGAGCGTAGCCGCCAAGATCGCAGGCACGGTGAGCGAGGTGTATGTCAGCGACAACCAGAACGTCAGCGTCGGCCAGCCGCTGGTGCGCCTCGATGTGCGGACTTATCAGGCTGCGCGGGAAAAATCCGAAGCGGCCATTCGCGCAGCCGAGGCCGATATTGCCCGGGGCGAAGCCGAGCTTGAACAGCACGGCGCGTCCATTGCCCAGGTGCAGGCGCAGCTGGAAGGCGAAAGCGCCAACGAGCAGTACGCCGCCGCCCAGGTCAAACGCTACGCGCCCCTGGCCGAAAGTGGCGCCGAGACGCAGGAGCGCATGGCCGAGCTGCGCAACGCCCTGCGTCAGGCCAGCGCAAGGCGGGCTGCCCAGGCGGCGGCACTGAACGTTGCCCAGCGCCAATTGCACACCCAGCGCGCCGCCATTGAACAAGCCCGTGCACAACTGGCCAGCGCCCAGGCCAGCACCCGCCAAAGCAAGCTTGATGAACAGGACACCGTGGTTTACAGCTCCCTGGCCGGCCGCGTCGGCAGCCGCTCGGTGCGGGTGGGCCAATACCTGCAACCCGGAACGCGCCTGATGACCATAGTGCCCCTCGATGAGGTCTACCTGACCGCCAACTTCAAGGAAACCCAGATCGAGCGCATGCACCCCGGCCAGACCGTGGCGGTGCATATCGATGCCTGGCCGGGGATAAAATTTGAGGGTGTGGTTGAAAGCCTGTCGCCCGGTACCGGCTCACAGTTCGCCCTGCTGCCGTCCAACAACGCCACCGGCAACTTCACCAAGATCGTACAGCGGGTGCCGGTGCGCATTCGCCTGAACCCCTCTGCCGATAAAGGCATTGAGTGGATGCCGGGGCTGTCGGCCACTGTCGACGTCGACACCCATCGTGGCTAGTGCTGTTGCTGCATCCGCAGCGCTGCAACCGCCCCGGGCAAACGCCAGTACCAGCGACTGGATTGTGGTCTTTGCTGGCGCATTGGGCGCGTTGATGGCCACGCTGGACATCTCCATCACCAACGCCGCCCTGCCTCAGATTCAGGGCCAGATTGGCGCCTCTGGCACCGAAGGCACATGGATCTCGACCGGCTACCTGATGGCTGAAATTGTCATGATCCCGTTAACCGCCTGGTTGACACGGGTGTTCGGGCTGCGCAATTTCCTGATCGGCAACGCGATTCTGTTCAGTCTGTTTTCGATCCTGTGCGGCATTAGCGAAACCTTGCCGCAGATGGTCATTGGCCGGCTCGGCCAGGGCTTTGCCGGGGGGGCCATGATTCCCACGGCGCAGGTGTTGGTGGCCACCCGCTTACCGCGCCATCAAATGCCCATCGGCATGACAATGTTCGGCCTGATCGTACTGCTCGGGCCACTGCTGGGCCCGGTATTGGGCGGCACCCTGACCGAAAATTTCAGCTGGCGCTGGTGTTTCTTTCTGAACATTCCGGTGTGCGCCTTGCTGCTGGTGATGCTCAGTCAGGGTCTGAAAAAAAGCCCGAGCAACTGGCAAGCGTTTATCAAGGCCGACTGGCTGGGGATTATCGGCCTGACCGTGGGCCTTAGCGCCATGACCGTGGTACTCGAAGAAGGCAATCGCGAGCGCTGGTTCGAGTCTTCGCACATCATCGGCCTGAGCCTGCTGGCGGTGTCCGGGATCGCCTTGCTGCTGATTGCCCAGAGGCTGTCGAAGACGCCGATTGTGCGTCTGAAACTCCTGCTCAATCCGCGCTTTGCCAGCGTGATCGCGATTGTATTTGTGGTGGGCTGCGGACTGTATTGCGTGGCTTTTGTACTGCCGCAATTTCTGAGCAATATTGCCGGTTTCAATGCTCAGCAATCCGGAGCGGTGATGCTGATGTCGGGTTTGCCGGCGTTTTTGATGATGCCTGTTTTGCCACGCCTGCTTGGCCGCGTGGATACCCGCATCATGGTCATGCTTGGCCTCGGTTGCCTGGCCAGCAGTTGCCTGTTGGCCATGGGGCTGACCGCCGACAGCGTGGGCGAGAATTTCACTCGCACCCAACTGCTGCTGGGCCTGGGCCAGGTAATGGCGATGATGCCGCTCAATCAGGCCTCCATGAGCTGCGTGCCGGCCCACGAGGCGGGTGAGGCTGCGGGTATCTACAACATGGCGCGCAACCTCGGCGGCTCGGTGGGGCTGGCGCTGCTGGGGACGTTTATCGAGCGGCGCAGCAGCTTCCATGACGCCACCTTGCGCGATGCCGTAAGCGTACAGTCGGTCGAAGCTCACACTCAGCTTGCAGCGTCCGCCCAGGGCTTTTTCGCTGAGCACGGCGATCTCGCCCATGCCCAGCTCCAGGCACTGGGTCAATTGGCCGGGCAGATCCAGGTTCAGGCGCAAGTGATGACCTACAGCGAAACCTTCTACGTGCTCGGCATCGCCTTGCTTTTGTGTCTGCCCCTCGCCCTCTTTCTAAAAAAACCGCCTGCCGGTACGCCATTGAACACAGGACACTGACCATGATCGCTTGCAAACCCTTGAGCCTGTTGGGTCCGTTGTTGCTGGTGGGCTGCACCTTGGGCCCGGACTATCACGCGGCACCCGACAGCCACCTGCAAGACAGGGACTTTGCCCGTCAGGTGGCTGGCACCCAAGCGCAAACAGCACAGGTTGCCGAATGGTGGCGCGACCTCAATGACCCGGTGCTCAACCAGTTGATCGACAGTGCACTGGGCCACAGCCCCGATCTGCAAGCGGCCGCCGCGCGGTTACGCCAGGCCCGCGCCGGACTGGCGGAAAAACGCAGCAACCAGATGCCCAAAAGCTCGGCCACGGCAGCGGCGCTTTACACCGGCTCGGGTGACAGCCAGACCGACGCCACCCACCTGTACCTGAGCGGTTTTGATGCCAGCTGGGAGCTGGATATTTTCGGCGCCAGCCGCCGCGCGGTAGAAGCAGCCAGTGCCGAAGCCAATGCCGTACAGGCGGATCTGGCCGACGCCCATGTGCAACTGGCCGCTGAAGTGGGCCAGGCCTATATCGGCCTGCGCGACCAGCAACAGCGGCTGCGCATCGCCCGCCAGTCCGAACAGCTTGAGCGCCAGTTGCTGGACTTTACCGGGCAGCGCCTGGCCCAGGGAACCGCCTCGGAACTGGACCGTGAACGCATCGCCACCCAGGTCGAAACCACCCGTGCCGCGTCCATCGCCCTGGAGCTGGAAGTGATTGAATCCCTCGACGAACTGGCCTTGCTCAGCGGTCTCGAGCCCGGCGCCCTGGACACCCGTTTGGGCACCGAAGCCGCGCTGCCGGCACTGCCCGCCATGGTCAATATCGGTGACCCGGCGCAGTTGCTGCAACAGCGCCCCGACATCCGCGCTGCAGAACGCCGGCTGGCCTCCAGCACCGCGCAGATCGGAGAACACAAGGCGGCGGCATTTCCCAGGGTCAGCCTGTTCGGCTCCCTGAGTTTCAGCGCCAGCGCGCCGGGCCATCTGTTGCGCAAGGACAACCTCAGCGCCCTGGGTGTCCCCTATCTGCAGTGGAACTGGCTGGACTTTGGCCGCGTGCAGGCCCAGGTCAAACAGGCCGAAGCCGGACGCGACGAGGCCCTGGCCAGGTACCGCAGCAGCGTGCTCGGTGCCCTGCGCGATGCCGATGTGGCACTGGCCCGCTACGGTAACGAACGCCAGCGCAGGGGCACCCTGGGCCGGGTCGAAACCAGCGCCGTACGCGCATCCACCCTCACCGAACAGCGATACCGCGCCGGTACCAGTAGCGTGCTCGACTGGCTGGACGCCGAACGCACCCGCTACCGCGCCGAACAGGACCGGGTTCACAGTGACGGTCAGTTGATCAAGGACTACATAGCCCTGCAAAAGAGTCTTGGGTTAGGGTGGCGTTCCCCGACCTGATTTCCGGATAGACCATGCGCTCCAGTCAGCACGATTTGATGTGGCGCCAGTTGCTGCCCAAAGTGCGCAGGCACGATGAGCCGCTGCAGGTGCAGCTGTGCACCGCGTTTGTCACGGCCATGCTCGACGGGCGTTTGCCTGGCGGTACACGGCTGCCATCGAGCCGTGATCTGGCCATGCTGACCGGGGTTTCGCGCAATACCGCAGTACTGGTCTACGAACGCCTGGTAGCCGAGGGTTATGTCGATTCGCGGCCCCGTGACGGTTTTTTTGTATGCGGCGCCATCATTCCGACACAGACCACCCGGCCTCTGCCCGAACAGGCTGCGCAACCACCTGACTGGGCCTCGCGCATGCACCTGGCGCGCAACCCGCTGGCGTTTATGGACCGCCCGCCCACCTGGCGTGAAGTGCGCTACCCCTTTATCTACGGCCAGTTCGATCCCCGGCAATTCCCGCTCACCCAGTGGCGCCAGTGCAGCCGTCAGGCAATGGAATTGAAGGCCGTGGATCGTTGGTGGCAGGAAGGCGAGAACGTCGGCGCCAGCCAGCTGATCGATCAACTGATCCGCCGCGTGTTGCCGCGCCGCGGAATTGCCGCCACCCATGATCAAGTGTTGTTGACCCTGGGCCGCCAGCAGAGTTTTTACCTGCTCGCGCGCCTGTTTGCCCGCCCCGGCAGCGTAGTCGGGGTCGAGGAGCCGGGCTTTCGCGATCCGCGCAATGCCTTTGCCCACGATGGCGCGCACATGGTCTCGCTGCCCATCGACGAACACGGATTGCAGATATCCCCGGCACTGGCAGCCTGCGACTATCTGTATTGCACACCCGGCTACCAGTGCCCGACCGGTGTGACCATGAGCCTGGGCCGGCGCCAGGCCTTGCTTGAACATGCGCAGATGCACGATCAGGTGATCTTCGAAGACGATGATGACCCCGAGACCGAATACGACGGCCGCGCCCTGCCAGCGCTCAAGGCCACCGACCCGGCGGAGCGAGTGATCTACCTCAGCAGTTTGTCAAAGTTGCTGTCCCCGGGGCTGGGCATCGGTTACATCGTTGCCCCGGCACCGGTGATCGAGCAACTGCGCCAGCTGCAACGGCTGATGATCCGCCAGATCCCGGGCAACAACCAGATCACCGCCGCGCTGTTTATTCAACAAGGCCACTACGATCGGTTGCTGCAACAGGCCCGGGAAAAACTGCAACTGCGGGCCGGGGCGATGGCCACCGCATTGCGTGAAGTGCTGCCGGATGCGGAGTTTGTCATGCCCAGCGGCGGCGCCACGCTATGGCTCAAGCTGGCCGGCGAGCACGACTTGCTGAGCTTGTACTACGAAGGGTTGGCCAAGGGCGTGCTGTTTGACCCGAGCAGTGCGTTTTGCGTCGAGCCCGACACCCTGCCCCGGCCTTGCCTGCGCCTGGGGTTTGGCTCCATCGCCCAGGAGCTGATTGCCCCCGGCATTCGCGAGCTGGGACTGGTGATCAACGCCCACGCGAAACGACCTGCAGTTGTGCGCGGCTGAGCCATTTGCCCCACAACAGCGCCTGCGTTGCCCCTGTGGGAGCGGGCTTGCCCGCGATGCAGGCAACGCGCTGCATCTGGCAAACCGCAGTGCTCCCATCGCGGGCAACACGGTGCATCTGGCAAACCGCAGTGATCCCATCGCGGGCAACGCGCTGCATCTGGCCCACCGCAGTGCCCCCATCGCGGCCAAGCCCGGCTCCCGCAACCCCGGCTCCCGCACGGTAGTCGCACTACCAGCCCCTGGCCCTATCGATAGTCCCCGCTGGCCCCATTCGCTGGTCACGGATATGCAGTACTACTGCTGACCACCAAAGCACTTGGCGTCGTCCTGAAAACAAAACGTTAAGGATGGGAAACTCTCACTATGTTTTACGCAAAGTATCCGTTAGCCGTCAGCCTTGCCGCCTTCGCTTTTACCCCGCATGCGCTGGCAGCCGACACGTCCGCTGCCCCCGAATGTGCCCAGTATGAAAAGCTGCTGACCCGCGCCGAACTGGCATTCAAGAACGTGCCCATTTGCGCGCGGATCAAGCCGGACCTGTGGGGGCTGCGCAAGGAGCTGGCCGAGCATGGCATCGGTTTTACCGCCACCTCGTATAACGGTTACACCTATGACGTATTGGGCAACAACGCGAAAAAGCAGGTGTATAACGGCCAGAACCCCAGCTACAACACGTCGCTCAACCTGTACCTGACTTACGATCTGACCCGCATCGGTTTTGCCAATGACGCGCAGCTGACACTGGCCGGCAACTGGGTGGACTCGACCTACACCCCGGCCAACCCGCGGGTCAAAACCGTCTCGGTATTTGCCATCAACCAGTCCTTTTTCAATCACCAGCTGGAACTGGAATACGGCTTCATACCCGGCGTGCGCCTGTTCTATGGCATGGCGCTGGGGGGCAGTGCCTCGACCGCCGCCCTGGGGCCAAGCAGCGTGGTGCCATTTCAGGTCGGCATGTCGGCTACCGAGCCGACCCCAACCGTCAACGTGATCGTGCGTGACCCGTCGCTGCGCTTCTACAACAGCACCGCCCTGACCCGCAGCGTCAGCCCCGAAGGCATCCAGAAGGATGTCGACCTCAACCCCAGCGGATTGCGCCTCAAGGTGCCGGATGCCCGCGCCATGCTGATCAATGAGTTCGGCTACAAGCAGGCGCCGTCGGCCAGTTCCAACGCCATGTGGCTGCGCGCAGGGGCCATGTACAACACCAGCCATTACACCGAGTTCACCACCGGTGAAAAGTCGGACAACAACTACGGCGTATACCTGGCCGAGACGGTGCAGGTGACCAAGCCCTACGGCGATGCCCGCGGCTGGTATCTGGACAGCAAACTTGATTACTCGCCTGACTCGGTCAACGCCATCAACAAGGCATTCCAGGTCAGTGCCTTCAATGTCGGCCCGTTCGCCAGCCGCCCTGCCGACATGGCCGCCGTGGGCCTGACCAAGAGCTACTACAGCAAGGATCTGCGCGACGTGACCAGGAGCTATGGCATGGAAGCGGCGCCCTACACCCTGGCGGTAACCGCTTCCTATGCGGCCCGCCTGATCCCCGGCGTGTATTTGATCAGCGGTCTGACCTACACCAAGAACCCGGTATTCACGCCGATCCATTCCGATGCCCTGTTGCTCCAGGAATCGCTGAACTTCCTGTTTTAAAGCGCCAGCCCCCAGCCGTATATACCCGTCACCTGGTCCTTTGCAGCGCAGGCCCAGGTGCTAATGCGAGGTCGTAGAACATGAGCGATGAACGTTATCAACTGTCCACCGGCGACTATCTGGCGCTGGACGCCACAGCCATGGTCGCTGCGGTCAAAACCGGCGAACTGACCCCCCGGATGCTGCTCAGCGCCGCCCAGGCGCGCTGCGATGCGGTAAACCCGCTGGTCAATGCGGTCAACATGCGCCACGACGAGCATGCCAACAGCGTGCTCAGGGCCCGTCACCACGCCGGCAGCGAGCTGCTGGGAGCATTGGCCGGGGTGCCGATGCTGCTCAAGGACTTGAACACTTACCTGACTGGCACCCTGACCACCAACGGCTCAAGAATGCTGGCCGACACGCCGCCGGCAACGCGCAACAGCACCATCGTGCAGCGCTACGAGGCCGCCGGGATGCTGATCTTCGGCAAGACCACCAGTCCCGAGTACGGCCTGACCACCACCACCGAATCCTCACTGTGGGGCCAGACGCGCAATCCGTGGAGTCTGGCCCACAGCGCAGGCGGCTCATCCGGCGGTGCGGCGGCAGCCGTGGCCGCAGGCATCGTGCCCGTGGCCCACGCCACCGACGGCGGCGGCTCGATTCGCATCCCGGCGTCGTATTGCGGCCTGTTTGGCCTCAAGCCCACGCGCTATCGCACCCCTCAGGGCCCGGACACCTTCGAAGGCTGGTTCGGTGCCAGTTGCGGTCATGTGGTATCACGCAGCGTGCGCGACTCGGCACTGTTGCTGGACGTCAGTCACGGTCATGAAAAAGGCAGTCCCTACTGGCTCGCGCCACAGGCCATAAGCTACAGCGAGGCAGTGCGACGCAGCCCCGGTTCGTTGCGCATCGGCGTGGTCGATCAGGCCATGACCGGCCTGGAACTGGACGCCGATATCCGCAGCGTTTTGAACACTACTGTTGATCTGCTGTTGGGCCTCGGACATCGGGTAGACCCCGTGACCCTGCCCGTCGACCCGCAGCAGGTATACGGCGCTCACGGCGCCGTGGGTGCAGCCGCACTGCTGGCCGCCGTGCGTGACCGCGAAACCGTCCTCGGCCGCCCGTTGCACGCTGACGAGCTGGAGCCCGTCAGCCGTTATCTGGTCAACAATGCCACTTCGGCCACCGCCGAAAACCTGTACCGTGCCCGACGCAGTTTCGAATTGATCGGCAGTCGCATGGAACACCTGTTCGACGACTATGACCTGCTGCTCAGTCCGGTCACCTCGCAGATCACTCCCGAACTGAAAGTGGCCAGTCTGGATCAGGATTACCCGCACTACATCCAGGGCATCATCGGCAGCATCGGCTACAGCGTACTGGCCAATGTCAGTGGCCAGCCGTCCATGTCGGTGCCGCTGGGCACCAGCAGCAGCGGCTTGCCCATCGGCATGATGTTCAGTGCAGGCTGGTGCCGCGAAGACCTGTTGTTCCAATTGGCCGGGCAACTCGAACAGGCAAGCCCCTGGGCTGATCGACGCGCACCGCTGTAAGCCACTCAACCGATGAACACTGCTCGATGGGATTGAAATGATGAATAACCAAATCTCCGGATTTCGCCGTCATTACACCTTGTTTGTGTTGTTCCTGATTTCGGCGGTCAGCCTGATCGACCGTCAGGTCATGGGCGTTGTGATTGAACCGATCAAGGCCGAATTTCACGTTTCCGATACCCAGATCGGCCTGCTTACAGGTCTGGCCTTTGCTCTGGTCTACTGCCTGTTTGCGATCCCGTTGGGGCGCTTTGCCGACCGTGGCCATCGGCGCAACCTGATCGGCTGGTGCTGTGCGTTCTGGAGCGTGATGGCCATGCTTTGCGGCTTTGCCAGTAACTTCTGGACTCTGGCCCTGGCACGCATCGGCGTGGCAGTGGGCGAGTCGGGCAGCGGCGCAGCATCGATGTCGATGATCGCCGACCTCTACCCGCCCCATCAGCGCTCCAAGGCCATCAGCGTATTTATGCTCGGAGCGCCCATCGGCGCCTTGCTGGGCATGAGCCTGGGCGCCTATATCGCGTACTACCACGGCTGGCGCGAAGCCTTTATCTGGATGGCGCTGCCTGGTATCGCTGCCGCTGTATTGCTGCGGTTTACGGCTGCCGAACCATTGCGCGGCTTATGGGAGAAAGCCCGTGAGTCGCGCCCAGCCGTGCCCCATGAAAGCGTGATGCAAGTGATGCGCGTGGCCTGGGCGTCGAAAACCTTTGTACGTATTGCCCTGGCCGGGGCGCTGCTGGCGTTTGCCAGTTATGCGTTCAGTATCTGGAGCACTGCATTTCTGGTACGCAGCCACGGGCTGACGCTCAAGGACGCAGGCATCATCATGGGCCTGGCGGCCGGGCCGGGGGCCATTATCGGCTCTCTGTCCAGCGGCTGGTTGAGCGCCTGCCTGGCCCAACGCGACAGCCGCTGGCAATTGGGCGTGCCGATCGTCGGGGCACTGCTGGCCTTGCCGATGTCGATTGCCTTCGCGCTGTACCCGGCCGGTCATCCCTGGACGCTGGGTGCGCTGCAAGTGCCCCAGGCAACGGTGTTCATGTTTGGCATGTCGGTGTTCGGCATGTGGTGGATGGCACCGAGCTACACCGCCATTGCCCAACTGGTGGCGCCTGAGCGCCGCGCAACCATGATCGCCCTCTACAACTTCGGGATCATGGCCATCGGTGCAGGTTTCGGCCCATTGGCCGTGGGTGTGCTGAGTGATCACCTGACCCCGCTAATGGGCATCAATGCCCTGCGCTGGTCGCTGGTCATCTGTTCCGGGGGGTATCTGCTGGCGAGCGGGTTATTGATCAGCGTATTGCGGCCGTACGGGATCGCAGCCGGTCTTGCCAATGTACTGCCGGTGTTGCCGACGAACAAGCTGCAGACTGCGTAATTCTGTTGGTGGGGGCAGACTTGCTTGCGATGCCGGCGACTCGACTCATCTGGTCGACTGCGGCGGGGCCATCGCGGGCAAGCCCGGTTACCACAGATATTTAGCGCTCAAAAAGCCTGATGTAAATAGTTACCGAGGGTCTGCTTTCACACGAACAAATCCAGGGTCCAGACCGAATACCTCAACCCCTTCGACAGTCGATTGGCCGATCGTAACCTCACGCCGCACCACGGGTGCGTCTAGACGCTCGCGATACTGTATGACGTAGGCGTCCCCTTCCTTCTCAACTGCACCGTGAGGAATGACCAAGCTGTTTTCATTGCTATAGGTCACGATCGTCATGTGCGCACTCATACCTAGCCTCACCTTTTTCAGGTCACCATCCTCGGGATCATTGACGGTGATCGTGATCGGGAATCTTGCTGAGCTGCTGCTATCATCCGGCACAGCCAACTGGCTGATGGCGCTTACATAACCGTTTAAATTCGGCACCGAAAAACCCTCCCCATGGATCGCTACTGGCTGATTCAGGGAGAACTTGTTGACGTCTGACTCCAACACCTGGGTGACGACCTTAAGCCCAGATATGTTGGCCAACTTGAGTATTTGTTGGCCTTGGGCCAAAGACGCTCCTTTGTGAAGAGACCCCGGCTCGCCCCCTGACGATTGGGGTGCGCCAATGGATAGCACTACTCCCGGAAACGGGGCATGGATCGTCTTTTGCTCCAGCATCGTGTTTAGCCGCTCATGAGCAATGGATGCATTCTGGTATTCCATATCAGCTATGACTTTGCCCTCGCCCTTGCCAACAGCCAGCATGTCTTTGAGCTGTGCTTTGGCTGAGGTCACCTCAAGCAATTGTTGGTCACGTTGTTGCTTCAAGGTATCTCGCTCGTTGCGAGATACAATGCCGCTCTGATAAAGCGTCTTGACCTGGGCAAGCTCAAGGTCAAGCCTCTGCATGGCCAGCTCGGCCAGTCTTAGCGCCTGCCTGGCTTGCCTCACTCCCGAGCCCGTATCCCAAACGCGAAACGCTGCAGCAGTCTGCTGCGCTTTCAACTTGCTGGCCAAAGCGTCCCTTACTTTGACTTCCTGCAACCTGGTATCGAGGGTCAACAGAGCCTGCCCCTCTTCAACATACATACCTGGACTCAAATTGTTGTCCAAGGCAAAACCTTCAAAAGGCGCCGTGAGAATGGCTGTCTCAACCGGCTCAACTTTACCCACCAGCCCGATTTCATGCTCCAGGTTCCGACTGTTAACCGCTACCCAGGAGTCAGTGCCGTGCGGGGCTTCGGGTACGATAAATACCAGTATCAAGCTCAATACCAGCACTCCCGCTGCGAGAAATTTCCAACGCCTCTTCGAAGCCTGGATTCTGTCAAAAACTCTCAAGTGAGATCTCCCAACTCTCCAACATTACGCCCAACAGCACATCCAACTGGGACCTGGCATCCAGATATGAAATTTTTGCGCTCAAGTTCGCTTCCTCAGCGGCCCGCAGGTCTGACTCAAAACTGATGATCTGAAAGTTGCTGGATCGGCCTGCGTTCAATTTGTCGTTCTCTATCGCCAGCTTGCGCCTGGACAGGTCCATCACCCGCTGGGAAATTTCAAGCTGACGCCACTGGGTATTCAGGCTACGTACTGCGTCAGTAGTCTGGCGCTGCAAATCAACCCGAGCCTCCTCCAGCAGCAATTGCTGTTGTTCCAACGCTGTCTGGGCATGGACCTTGCCCTGGCGAGTACTGAGATCATTGATGGGAATTTCCAGTTTGAGCCCCGCGTAAGTGTCCCAGGCCCTGGCAGAACCGTTGAGGCTGTGTTGATCGCGCTGCTGAGAGGCACCCGCCACCAAAGAAAAATCCCAACGGACCTTGTCTTTGGCAAGCAGCAGGTTGATCGAGGCCTGTTCGCTCTGCACAATCGTGCTCAAGTACTGGGGTTGCTTGGCCTGTGCCACTTTAAATGCCGTCGCCTGATCCAGTTCAAGCCGGGTCACTCGCAAGCTGTCACTGGCGCGCACGGGCGTTGATAGGTCAAGCGCCAAAAGCTTGAGCAGCAACAAGCGGCTCGCCTCCAACTGATTCTTTGCATCTTCCACCGCCAGCTCCTGACTCGCGATATCCGCCTCGATCTGCACAACATCAAACTCGGCTACTCGTCCTGCTGTGATCAGTTGCTTGTTGACCTTGAGCAAAGCGACTGCCCGTTCCAGCGCCTGCGTGGCGATCGTCACCTGATTCTGGGTTTTAAGCAGTACGCGATAAGCCGCAATGATTTCGTAAATGGTTTGGGACACACTGGCTTTCAAATTAAGCTGGTTGACTTGCTCAGCCAATTTCGCCAAGCGCAAGGGCGCAGTTGTGACGTTTTTACCCGCCCCCCGAAGCAAGGGTTGAGTCAAGGTCAACGCGAGGCCATTACTGCTCAAATCACCCGAGTTTCTCGTGGCATTGAACTCCTGGTTCCAGCTCAATTCCACGTTGCTCCCATACTCACCCAGCAGGCTCACCGAAGGCCCAATACCTGTTGCACGACTGCTGTCCACGCTCCCTTTGGAAAGTTTGTGAGTGCCAATGAGCTTGAGCTTGGGGTTAAACATGTCATCAGCGACAAACAAGTCGAACTTCTCTCGCACGCGCTGAAGTTTAAGGCTGCGTATGTTGTAGTTGCGGCGCAAGCCCAGAGACACGGCTTCGACCAACGACAAATCAATCGAGTGCTGACTCATCAAGGCTGTGGGGGGAGCATTAGGGGCCGGCACGTCTGTTTGCGCAGATGCCACCAAGGATTGCATCGCCACACCGCACACCACGGCCAGAATCAGTCCTGTTTTAATAATCACGCAGGGCCTCCACCGGAGTCAGGCGAGAAGCCGTAATGGCAGGTTTCAAACCAAAGAACACGCCGACCAAAACCGTGCTTGTGACGCCCAAGGGGATGGCGCTGAATGCCATGGCGAACGCCCAACCCGATACTTGGGCATAAATGTAAGCCAGTGCCATGCCCAGCCCAGCGCCCAACACAGCCCCTAAAACGCTAAGCGCAGCGGCTTCGATCAGAAACAAATTGCGAATGTCCTGACGGCGGGCACCCATTGCCATACGTAAACCTATTTCACTACGGCGCTCAGAAACGTTCATATACATAACGTTCATCACCGCCACTCCGCCGCCTACCAGCGTGATGACCCCCAAGGCCATCAAGAGGTAATGGAAAGTGCGATTCTGGCTATTCATCCCCTCGATCATTTGCACAGGTGTAACCACCTCAATGTCTCGGGACTTGAAAGTACGGGTCAGCATTTCACCGAAGGTCGAGGCTACGTTTTCACTTTTTTTGTGAAGGGGGATACGCGCAACCAAATCATCTATTCTGGCCTCGCTTGCCACACGATTCATGGCCTGCAACGGTACAAAAACTGAAAGATCGGCGGAGACCGGACTGATCAGTGAGTGCGTTCGAGATTGCAATACACCGATAACCCTAAACAGGTAGTTATTGATTTTGAGCCAGTCACCGGTCTTGATCAGAGTTCCATCGCTGCTCAGTGAGGTTGCGATATCGTGACCAAGCACAACCACATTTTCGTCCTGATCAAAGGGATGCAAAAACCGCCCATACGCTAACGACAGTTTCATCACGTCTAACAGGGAAGGCTCGGTTCCTACCAGGCGGATATTGATAGTCCGGTGGTTAAATCCGGCCTGGGCAGGCACTATCGCTGCAGGAGCGATCAACAGACCTTCCAGGACCAACTTCCTGAATGTTGCAGCCTCGATAGAGAGAGGTGACGCTTGCCGCCCTTGCTTGACAGAGAAACTCACCGCAAATGTATCGACGCCCATGTTGTGGAAGACACTTGCGACCTCCTGCCGTGCGTTATGCCCGATATTGATGACTGCGATAATCGAGGCGCTACCTATCACGATGCCTAACAAGGCGAGAATCGAGCGCTTGCCCAGCGTGCGAAAACTGTCTGCTGCATCTGCGCCCACTTGCAGCAGTGATGGAGGCAGGAAAGTCATCAGGGCTAGCACTTGCCCGCCTCCTCAACCCGCCCGTTACATACACGGACTTGCCTGCGCATAAGGCCTGCAACCAGTGGGTCGTGGGTAACAATCAATAATGTGACGCCTTGTTCTTTCTGGATCGACAGCAACAGCTCGAGAATTTCACTGGCCGTCTGGCCATCCAGGCTGCCGGTCGGCTCGTCAGCCAGTATCAGGGATGGCTGCCCCACCAGAGCCCCGGCAATAGCGACGCGTTGCTTTTGCCCTCCCGACAGATCGGCAGGCTTGTAGCCTGCGCGATGAGCCATCCCGACCCGTTGCAACATCAGCATCGCCCGTTCCAGAGATTGCCCGCGGTCAACCCCGTGATAGCGAAGCGGCAAGGCTACATTTTCGACAACATTTAAACGGGGGATCAAATTGAAATTCTGAAAGACAAATCCGATGTTCTTCTTTCTCAGGGCTGCCAACTCGTCACTCTGTTTTTTTGTGACAGGGCGTCCCATAAACAGGTACTCACCCGCGTCGGCAAAGTCCAGCAGGCCGATTATATCCAACAATGTACTTTTACCGGATCCGGACGGACCAATAATGGCGCAGGAGTCTGCGACCGCGATATGAAAATCAACGTGGCTTATGACCGGGCTCCCTCCCCCTTGGCACGCATAACTCTTGCTGACCCCCTTCATTGAAATGCATGCCGGGCTGCTCATGACAACACCGCCCCCCCCTGCCCGTCAGACCTGTATTCGACCCATGCACAAACATAAATAGCTGGGACTGACAAACGACCAGAAGAACAAAGAACAGTTGGCTGCTCACATAAAAATGAAGGCATAGAAAATCTCTGAATTTTAAAACTTTGAGCCCACTACAATTAAAACCGCCTAACCAGCAAACACATTTAATCACTGGCCGACACTAGAAAATGTAGGGGCTCGCCTCACAATATGTAGGTAAAGACCACGCGACCAGCTCAATAAAATACGCCCCCAGAACATATAGAACTTGTACCCGCTTATGCTAACTTTAAGCGAGCCGGTTCAGAGTGACCAGAAACAGCTCGGCTGCCAGCTTTCGAGCCATCGCATCTATATACTCACAAGGGTCGTACCGCATTATCAGAGCTCAGTGTTCAGGCGCCGAAAAGCATGACGTTTTTTCCCTGACAATCGAGCGAAAGCCCATATCAGGGCGGACTGTCTTCCTGACTCAACCCGAACAACAGCCAGAACTAAAACTGAGTTCCAATCGCCGCAACAGTCGAACAAACAAATCAAAGAATAAAAAGGCCGACCTAGTATTTCATTATTTTTTTAAATACTGCAGCCCCACGCAGTGCAACCACGCTCAAAACACCACCCTGGCATCTCTATGTACGCCTCCGCGGATTTTATACGCTGGTAACCTTAGAATTTCTTACGCAGAACGCAGGAAAATTTTTGCACTTTACCATTCGCTGATAAGTTGACACTAAACTCAGGTGCTGGTGCATAGGTACGCAGTACAATATTGGCTGGGGTCCAGCTATCACTCATCTTAAAAATCTTCGCCCCAGTAAGCTGCTCGCCGGTAATAAAAAATGATGCGGAGACGCTCCCATAAAAACGTGAACGGTCCACAGGGGTGATTTTGTATTTTGTAACCTGCACAACGGTATGCTTCCCGCTAACAAGCGGAGTAATAGAGCTTACGCCTTCAATTTGCGCAGTCACACCCGACGCACTGCAACTCAATGCCAATGCGCTCTGTACCGCTGGCCCTACAGGCACCTGCGATGCTTTTCTGGCTGCATGGCTTTGTTTTGCACTCTTTAGCGTTTCGGCTCTGCGTGCTGCTAATTTTGCGGCCTTATCTGCTGCTTTTTGTGCTTTATCTGCGGCCACTCGCTTTCGGATTTGTTCGCCGATGGCATCATTTTTTGCATGTACGGCGGCCGCTTTTTTTCGTGCCTCTTCATTTCTGAGTTGGGCTTGTTTTTGAAGACGCGCTCGCTCCTCAGCTTTTTTAATGTATTCCTGGGTTAACAGTTTCTGAAGCTGTTCCTGGGACATTTTATTCCCGGCTTGAACAGAAGATACGGCCCCCACAGACGCACACCCGAGAGCAAGTACTGCAATAGTTTTTTTAAAACTAGCTGAAAGCATTATAGGCACCTGATCATTTAGTTTTTGAACAAATTTACAAACTCAATTTAGCCGTTGTATTTGAGCATCAGAAAAAAACAAATAATGTAGGCCTAGACTTTGCAATCAGTAGGAAAACAGCAAAAAAACAAACCAACCACCAAACATTTCCGGTGTGTAGCCCCCCCCTGAGCCAATTTGCACACGTGAATTTCCGCATAAAAAAACCCCGCTCTTCTTTCGAAGGCGGGGTTTTTCACTCTGGACAGATCAGTGCGCGTAAGTCAGTAACAACTCGGCAGGCGCTTTGAAATCCAGGGACATCATGACGCTCAGCGCGGTGATGGTGAAGATCGAGAACACGAACAGCTTGCGTGCCCAGACCTTGTCGTCGACGGCCTTGTAGCCCGTCCACGCCATGTACAGCCAGTACATGCCCATCGCAGCAGCCACGGCCATGTAGCTCATGCCGGCGTAACCGCCGAGGGTGAGCATCAGGGTCGCGATCAGAAACGCGAGGATGTAGAGCAGGATGTGCTTCTTGGCAACCTTGATCCCGCGCTTCACTGGCAACACCGGAATCGATGCAGCCAGGTAATCGTTGAAGCGGAAGATCGCGATGGCGTAGGAATGCGGCATCTGCCACAGGCTGAACATCACCAGCAAGGTCATTGCAGCCATGTCGAAGCTGTTGCTCACAGCTACATAGCCGATGACCGGAGGCATTGCACCCGACAGACTGCCGATAAGCGTGCCGTGAACCGACTTGCGCTTGAAGTACAGGCTGTACAGACCGACGTAGATCACGAAACCGATCGCGGCGAACAGAGCCGCCAGCGGGTTGGCTACGCGATACAACAGGTACAGGCCGGCGCCCCCCAGCAGGGTGGCGTAAACCAGCGCCACCTTGAGGGAGATCAGGCCTTGAACCAGTACGCGGTTCTTGGTGCGGTCCATCTTGATGTCAATGTCGCGGTCGATGCAGTTGTTGAACACACAACCGGACGCTACCACCAGGGAGGTGCCGATTACCGCAGCCAGGAACAGGGCAAGATCGAAATGCCCCTTCGAGGCCAGGAAGAACCCGCCTGCCACAGAAAGCACGTTACCGAAAATGATCCCCGGTTTGGTGATTTGGATAAAGTGCTTGAAGGACATCGGGTCTTACCTCACTTCGCCATCATTTCAGTGTGGATGCTGAACATGATCCACAGGGACAAGCCCACCAGCAGCACAATTACCAGCGCAGCAAATACCAGCGCGGTGACGTTGTTGCGTTGTGCAGGCGAACGGTCCAGGTGCAGGAAGTACACCAGGTGAACAACCACTTGCACCACGGCGAACAACAGTACGATCGCCAGGGTGGTGAATTTGGGCAGCGATGGGTACATCACCAGCCCGAACGGAATAACGGTCAGGATCACCGACAGGATGAAGCCGATCGCGTAGGACTTCACGCTGCCGTGGTTGGCGCCGTCGGAATGTGCGTTAGCCATTACAAAGTCCCCATCAGGTAAACAACGGTGAATACGCAGATCCACACCACGTCCAGGAAGTGCCAGAACAGGCTCAGGCAGCTCAGGCGGGTCTTGTTGGTCGAGGTCAGGCCGTTTTTCTGCACCTGGTACATCATGATCGCCATCCAGATCAGACCGCTGGTCACGTGCAGACCGTGGGTACCGACCAGGGTGAAGAAGCCAGACAGGAAGCCCGAACGGCTAGGGCCGTAGCCCTCGGAGATCAACAGGTGGAACTCGTTGATTTCCATGGCGATGAAGCCTGCACCGAGCAGGAAGGTCATGGCCAGCCAGAACAGCACCTGCTGTTTCTTGCCCTTGAACAACGCCAGCATGGCGAAGCCGTAGGTGATCGAACTGAACAGCAGCAGGGCAGTTTCACCCAGTACGTACGGCAGTTCGAAGATGTCGTGGCCCGACGGGCCACCTGCAACGTTGTTTACCAATACCGCGTATACCGCGAAGATCGATGCAAACAAGATGCAGTCGGTCATCAGGTAGAGCCAGAAACCAAAAATGGTTGTCTCGCCCGCGTCGTGGTGTTCCTCATGCTCATGGTCGTGACCATGAGCGTGTCCAGCAGTGGTCGCTAAGTTCGACATGGTTTAAGCCTGTTCCAACTTGGTTTCAACACGAGTAGCCGGAATTGCTTTGGCGGCTACCAGACGCTTGTGCTGCTCGGCCTCGATACGCTCGATGGTCTCGACCGGCACCATGTAGCCTTGGTCGTCACGGGCGGCGTGAGCAACGAAGACAACAACCGTACCTACCAGACCCACGATGGCCAGCCACCAGATGTGCCAGATCATCGCGAAACCGAAGACGGTCAGCAAAGCACCCATGTACACACCGGTAGCGGTGTTGTTAGGCATGTGGATAGGCGAGTACTTGGCCGGAACCTGGTACGCAGTGCCGTTTTCCTTGGCTTCGGTGAACGGGTCGATACCGTCGACTTTTGGCAGTACAGCAAAGTTGTAGAACGGTGGTGGCGACGAAGTCGACCATTCCAGCGTGTGAGCATTCCATGGATCGCCGAATTCGCAGGCGTTCTCTGGCTTGTTGCGGTCACGGACGCTGACATACAGCTGGATCAGCTGGCTGGCGATACCCATGGCAATCAGTACTGCGCCGAACAGGGCTACGTACAGGTAAGGCACCCACTCAGGGTTGGTGCTGGCGTTCAGACGACGGGTCATGCCCATGAAGCCCAGTGCATAGAGCGGCATAAAGGCGATGAAGAAGCCGACGATCCAGAACCAGAACGCGCGCTTGCCCCAGGTTTCGTTCAACTTGAAGCCGAACGCTTTCGGGAAGTAGAAGCTGAAGCCTGCGATGTAACCGAATACTGCGCCGCCGATGATCACGTTATGGAAGTGAGCAATAACGAACAGGCTGTTGTGCAGTACGAAGTCAGCACCCGGGATGGCCAGCAGTACGCCAGTCATGCCGCCGATGGCGAAGGTCACCATAAAGCCCAGGGTCCACAGAACCTGGCTGGTGAAGCGCAGACGGCCCTGGTAGATGGTGAACAGCCAGTTGAATAGCTTCACCCCCGTCGGGATCGAAATCAGCATCGTCGCCAGACCGAAGAAGGCGTTGACGCTGGCACCCGAACCCATGGTGAAGAAGTGGTGCAGCCAAACCATGAAGCCCAGCACCGAGATCGCGCCGGAGGCGTAGACCATCGAGTGGTGACCGAACAGACGCTTGCCGGTGAACGTGGAGATAACTTCGGAGAAGATACCGAACGCCGGCAGAATGAGGATGTACACCTCAGGGTGACCCCACGCCCAGAACAGGTTGACGTACATCATTGGATTGCCACCAAGTTCATTGGTGAAAATGTGGAAATCCATGTAACGGTCAAGTGTCAGCAGTGCCAGGGTAGCGGTCAGGATCGGGAACGAAGCCACGATCAGGACGTTTGCCCAGGTGCAGGTCCAGGTGAAGATCGGCATGTCCATCAGTTTCATGCCTGGAGCACGCATCTTCAGTACGGTCGCCAGGAAGTTAACCCCGGTTAACGTCGTACCTAACCCCGATAGCTGTAGAGCCCAGATGTAGTAATCCATCCCCACGCCCGGACTGTACTGCAAGCCCGACAGCGGCGGATAGGCAACCCAACCGGTCTTGGCGAACTCGCCGACGCCCAGCGACAGGTTGACCAGCACAACGCCGGACACCAGCAGCCAGAAGCTCAGGGAGTTGAGGAACGGGTAGGCCACGTCACGGGCGCCGATCTGCAGCGGCACTGCAAGGTTCATCAGGCCGGTGAAGAATGGCATCGCCATGAAGATGATCATGATCACACCGTGAGCGGTGAAGATCTGGTCATAGTGTTCAGGTGGCAGGTAGCCAGGCGAACCCTCGGTGGCCATGGCCAGCTGGGTACGCATCATGATTGCGTCGGCAAAGCCGCGCAGCAGCATGACCATGGCGACGATGATGTACATCACGCCGATTTTCTTGTGGTCGACTGACGTTAGCCATTCGGTCCACAGGTAGGTCCACTTCTTGAAATACGTGATTGCTGCAAACAGTGCCAGACCACCCAGCGCGATCATGGCGATGGTCACCATCACGATCGGCTCGTGGAACGGGACCGCTTCCCAACTTAATTTACCAAACATCGTTTACTCCTCTGCCCCGGCAGCTGAATGCGAACTCATGTCCACCACATCGGTCCCGGCCACTTCTTTCTTCTCGTGCTTCACCGGCTTGCCTGGCGTCATACCTTCGTACTTGTCGACGATTTTCTGAAACAGGTTCGGTGTGTACGAGGAGAACAGTTCAACGGGGTTGTTCTGACTTGGCTTGCTCAAGGCTTCGTATTCAGCTTGGTCAAGCTGTTTAGGTGATGCTTTGACTTCACTTACCCAAGCATCGAAATCAGCCTGAGTAGTCGCGATCGCTTTGAATTTCATGCCCGTGAAACCGGCACCGCTGTAGTTGGCAGAGATGCCTTCCATTTCAGCGTTGCGGTTGGCAATCAGGTGCAGCTTGGTCGTCATGCCGGCCATGGCGTAGATCTGACCGCCCAGGCCTGGAATGAAGAACGAGTTCATGACCGTGTCAGAGGTGATACGGAAATTGACCGGGGTGTTGGCCGGGAACACGATCTTGTTGACGGTAGCGATACCCTGTTCCGGATAGATGAACATCCACTTCCAGTCCATTGCCACCACTTCGATGGTAATCGGCTTGACGTCGGACTCGAGCGGACGATAAGGGTCCAGCGCGTGGGTCGACTTGTAGGTGATCACGCCCAGGGCGATGATGATCAGAATTGGCACAGTCCAGATCACGACTTCGATCTTGGTGGAGTGCGACCATTTAGGTGTATAGGTAGCGCTGGTGTTCGACGCGCGATATTTCCACGCGAAGACGAGGGTCATAATGATGACCGGCACCACGACCAGAAGCATCAGCAGTGTTGCAGTGATGATCAGATTCCGCTCTTCGATCCCGACCTGCCCCACCGGATCGAGCAATGTCATGTTGCAACCTCCCAGCAGCAGCGTGCCGAAAAGTGGCAATAAGCCAAGGAGTCTGGGGTACCTTTTTTTAGTCATCTCACGACCTCTAAAACAGCTTGCACAATGCAGTTGGTTTTTTTCGCCAACACTTCGCCCTGCCAAGGGTTGGCTCTTTTCCGGAATTGAATGAAAGCCTGCTCTATCACCATCAGGCGAACGGGCAAAATTCCGGGTTAGCAGTGATTTCTTATTCGATACGTGGTCAATGGCCTTGTCACAGACCAATTCCATTTGGTGCGGAACTTAGAAGGGTTGCCAGTACCTGGGAGTCGCATGGGACGCCTGTATTGAACAACCCAGTCGGCCTTCAACTTCCCGCTTGGGCTCAGGGATGAGCAGGCTGGACGTTCAGTGCGGGCGATTGTAGTTAGGTAGCTCTCTATAAACCATGTCTCATCCCGAAATAATTCTTATCGGGTACGGTAACAATCCCTGCCTATTATTACGCCAAGCGTTCAAGCCCCCCTTGAAACAGAGTTGTAGCACGTCTTTAGCCCTGCACTTTTATGCCCCTTTTTAGCGCATGAACACACCCCCCTGACCCCGCCTGAACGCCCAAATAAAAAGGGCTACAGCCGATTTGCGTTGAGTCTCGCAACCCTGATTTCAACCCCTTTGCCAGCGTCAAAATGCCTCAGCTGGGTTACACGAAGTCATACGTTTAAAAGACCACTGGTCAGACCAAAACCAGCCCTGCGACACCCTGCGCGTGACAATATGTCGCAGTGTCGCACAGCCTTTTTCGACGTGAGGATCACGCCTTCTTTACATTTGCGCAGGGACAAAAAAACGCCCCGCACTGCCGAAGGAAGCACGAGGCTGCTCAAGCAAAAATTGGTGGCTGGCTCAGCTCGATTGTTTCCGGTTGCGATAGATGCCCAGTGGCACCAGCACCGCAGTCATTACAAAGGCCACCAGTGCCCACTGTGCCAGCGACAGACCAAGCACCGGCGGATAGGGGGTGGAGCAAAACCCGTCGACCTGAAACCCCAGGGGGAACACGGCTGCCAACGGCAGACCATCGACGATTGGCTGCAACACATCAAGACCGCAGCTCACGGCCGGGTGAGCGAGGATATAGACGTGGCGCCCGGCGGCGGCAATACCACCGATGGCACTGAGCACCACCAGCACTTCAAACACGGTGAGGCTGCGCCGGCCAGGCATGGCTGCACCGATAAAGGCAAAGATCGCGATCAGCAGCAGTGCATAGCGTTGCAGGATACACAGCGGGCAAGGTGCCTCGCCGAGCACGATCTGCATGTACAGCGCGCCGCCGATCAGCGCCAGGCAGATCACCCCGAGCAGGACCAGGAAGCGTTTCTCCCGGCCCAGTTGCAACATGTCATTGGTCATCCCGCGTCCCTTTGCCTGATTATGTGTAAGCCGCACAGTTTACACCCAGACCCCGGGCCTGGATGTATCTGAACGTTGCAGGAAAAGTGGCGCAAGGGGATTAATGGGGGATTAAGGTCTTGCCTGCTTCTTGTAGCAGCCTTTGTTCCTCGGCAGCTGCCACGCGCCCTACTTCAGCTCGGCTGCCGGGCCGAAGAACTCGTAGCGGCTTTGCTGCTCCGGCACACCCAGGGCTTTGAGATGACGCTTGACCGCCCCCATAAAGCCTTTTGGCCCCAGGAAGTAGGCATCCAGGTCACGCTCTTGCGGTAACCACTGAGCCAGTACTTCTTCGGTCAAAAGCCCTACATGATCTGCAGACTCGCCCTGCTCGTCATAGCAGTAGAAACGCTTCAATTGCGGATGCTGGTCTGCCAGTTCATCGATCCATGTGCGGAAGGCATGCACATCGGCATTGCGGGCACAGTGGATAAAGTGGATCGGGCGTTTTGTCGCCAGGGCCGCTTCAAGCATCGCCAGGGTCGGTGTTATGCCCACACCGCCACTGATCAGCACCAGCGGTTTTTCGCTATTGGCCAGGGTGAAGTCGCCCGCTGGCGGGAACAGCTCCAGGGTATCGCCCACATTCAGACGGTCGTGCAGGAAGTTGGACACCACCCCACCCTTCTCGCGCTTGACGCTGATACGGTAGCGACCGACCTGAGCCAGCGCCGACAGTGAGTAGTTGCGACGCACTTCTTCGCCATCGATCATCAGTTTCAGACCAATATACTGGCCCGGGGCAAAGTCGAGGATCGGTTGCTGGTCTACCGGGCGGAAGTAAAACGAAGTGATTTCAGCACTTTCCTGGATTTTGGCAGCCAGTTTGAACTCGCGCCCGCCGCGCCAGCCGCCGGGTGCTGCAGCTTTTTCGTCGTAGATGGCAGCTTCGGCACCGATCAGGATATCGGCCAACTGGTTGTAGGCCGCTCCCCATGCGCTGAGCACTTGCGGGGTCGCGATGTCGCTGCCCAGCACTTCTTCAATAGCCCGCAGCAGGCAGCTGCCAACAATTGGGTAGTGCTCAGGGAGGATTTGCAACGCAACATGCTTGTTGATGATCCGGGCCACCAGATCGCCCAACTGGTCCAGCTGATCGATGTGCCGTGCATACATCAGCACGCCGTTGGCCAGTGCTCGCGGCTGGTCGCCACTGGCCTGGTTGGCCGGGTTGAACAGCGAACGCACTTGCGGGTATTCCGAAAGCATCATGCGATAGAAGTGTGTAATCAGCCCTTCACCGCCGCTTTCCAGCAGTGGCACGGTAGATTTAACGATGGCACGATCCTGAGCAGTAAGCATATGGGTGACTCCTGAGCACTTAGGCTTCAACAATTACCCTTTACTTATCAGTTTCCGTGCCAACAATTAAACCCTTTAAAATCAGCAAGTTAATACAAACATAGTCATTTTGACACGAGTTACTATATAGTCATAAAGACTACGCGAGGTCAAAATGACTGCAAAACTGCTACTGACCACCCTGCTGCCGCTGGTGGACGATCTGTCCCGTGATCTGCCCGAGAGCGAACGCTATCGCCGCTTGCTGCACGCGCTGCGCACCCTGCTGCCTTGCGATGCCGCAGCCCTGCTGCGACTGGATGGCGAATGGCTGGTGCCGTTGGCTGTTGATGGCTTGAGCCTGGACACCCTGGGGCGGCGCTTCAAAGTCAGCGAGCACCCGCGCTTTCAGGCTTTGCTCGCAAGTCCAGGGCCCACCCGTTTCCCCAGCAACTGCGAACTGCCAGACCCCTACGACGGCCTGGTCGACGGGCTGGCCGAACACCTGGAAGTCCACGACTGCATGGGCTGCCCGCTGTTTGTCGAAGAGCGCCCATGGGGGCTGCTAACCCTCGACGCACTGGATTCCAAACGCTTCGAGCCGGTCTCGCTGGATGACCTGCAGGCCTTTGCCAGCCTGGCTGCCGCTACGGTCAATGTGGCTCAACGGATCGAACGGCTGGCGTTGCGGGTCGAGGATGAGCAGCGCAAGGCCGAACTCTATCGGCAAGCCAATGGCTCGCCCAACAAGGAGCTGATCGGCCAGAGCAAGGTGCACAAACGCTTACTGGAAGAAATTGCCCTGGTGGGCGGCAGCGATCTGACGGTACTGATAACCGGTGAAACCGGTGTCGGCAAGGAGCTGGTGGCCCAGGCCATTCACGCAGCCTCGCCACGGGCAGACAAACCGCTGATCAGCCTTAACTGCGCGGCCTTGCCCGACACGCTGGTTGAAAGCGAACTGTTCGGCCATGTGCGCGGTGCCTTTACCGGTGCCACCAACGACCGACGCGGCAAGTTCGAGCTTGCCAACGGTGGCACGTTGTTTCTGGATGAAGTGGGCGAGCTGTCGCTGACCGTGCAGGCCAAGCTGTTGCGGGTGCTGCAAAGCGGGCAGTTGCAACGCCTGGGCTCGGATCAGGAGCACCGGGTCGACGTACGCCTGATCGCAGCCACCAACCGCGACCTGGCCGAAGAAGTGCGCAGCGGTCGCTACCGCGCCGACTTTTACCATCGCCTTAGCGTTTACCCGCTCAGGGTGCCAGCCTTGCGCGAACGCGGCCGTGATGTGTTGCTGCTGAGCGGCTTTTTTCTGGAGCAAAACCGCTCGCGCATGGGCCTGGGCAGCCTGCGCCTGAGTCCCGACGCGCAGGCGGCGCTGGTGCAGTATTCCTGGCCGGGCAATGTGCGCGAACTGGAACACCTGATTGGCCGCAGCGCCCTTAAAGCCTTGGGCAATTGCAGCACGCGGCCGCGCATCCTGACCCTGACGGCGGCGGATCTGGATTTGCCGACCTCCGGCGCCAGCGCTGCGCCGATCGCCCCCCAGAACCTGCCGGATGCCGTGGGCGACTTGCGCCAGGCCACTGAAAATTACCAGCGCCAGCTGATCAGCACCTGCCTGGAACGCCATCAGCACAACTGGGCCAGTGCGGCGCGGGAGCTGGGGCTTGACCGGGCAAACCTGGCCCGCATGGCCAAACGGTTGGGCCTGAAACCCTGATCCCGTAGCAACTGCCGAGGAGCGCAGGCTCGACAGCTGCAGGAACACTGCAACTGTGGGAGCGAGCCTGCTCCTGTCTCTTATACACATCT